>JBJKPH010000379.1:0-3281 GCA_046706585.1 Bacteroidales bacterium
ATATATATATGTTAGTGGGAAAAAATATCATATACACAGGGAAAATAATTAAAGATTGATTTAATAATAAATAATTATTTTCTGTAATATAAGTAGCTATTTATTAGGTTTATTTACAATCTTTGAGCTAATATTACTCTGCCAGTTCCGTAGTTGTCTGTTATCGATTCAATATTTTTATATAATTGAGTTCTTTCGCATAGTTGAGCTATAAAATTATTTTGCCCGGCTCCGACTTCGAAAATCAGCCAACCTTCTTCAGTTAGAAACTTTGGTGCAACACTTATCAGCCTTTGAATTATCCTTATCCCAAGCATTCCCCCGTCAAAGGCAAGACTTGGTTCGAAGGAAGCTATTTCTGAATCCATTTTCTCAACTTTGGAGGTCTGTATATATGGCGGATTGCATATTAAGAGGTCAATATTGTTGTAAAATTCGTCTGATTCAAATTCAGCAAGGAGATCACTTTGCCTGGCATTAATATTGCCAGCAAGCCCCAGGAAATCTATATTTTCCCTGGCAAGGCTTACAGCCTCTTCTGATAAATCGGCACAAAAAACGGTTGTTTGAGGGTTATAATATGCTACCGAGATACCCAGATTGCCGGATCCGCAGCAAATATCCATTACATATATTTTTCCTTTTATTTCTGACAATGACCTGGAAAGTTCAAGAGATTTTTTCCCAAGGATTTCTGTTTCTTTTCTTGGTATAAGTGCTCTATGGTCAGCTATCATATCTATACCCATAAAATTCTGTCGATGAGTAATATGAGCCAGGGGTTTATTTCCAAGCCTTTGCTCAATCAGTCGGGACAGTTCAGCCAACTGCTTTTCAGTCAGTTCCGGTAAATCACAACTGACAGCCCTTTCAGCGGATACGGGTATCCCTGCAGCGGCCAGCCATAATGCCTTTAAGGTTGTTTCCTCAGTCTCTTCAGGTTTGTCTTTAAGAAGGTGAATTTTTCCTTTCAGGTTATTTAAAAGATTAGTAAAGAGGTCAGTATTATTCATTTTTAAGGTACATTTTTTTTAGTTCCTTTTTATCAATTTTACTATTCGAACTCTTTGGCATAGAATCAATAGTTATAACCCGTTTTGGTACCATGAAAAGCTCAAGTTTAGCCATACATTCTCTTAGTACTTCTTTTTCCCCGATACCGGAACTAACATGTGTTGTTATATATGCAATAATCGCTTCTCCCATTATTTCATCAGGTATTCCCAAAATGGCCACTTCCCTGATACCAGGAATTTTGTAAATCACATTTTCAACTTCAGCAGGACTTACCTTTTCTCCTCTTGTTTTTATGATATCATCTGTTCTTCCCTGGAAATAAAGGAATCCTTCTTCATCCATCCTGAACCAATCGTTGGTACATAATATTCTTTCCCCTGGAAGAAGACCGGGTTTAAGCATTTCACGGCTAAGTTCTTCCTTATGCCAGTAACCAACCATAACATGGGGGCCTCTTACATGTAGAATGCCATTGTCTCCAGGTTCAACAGGCTCTCCTTCAGGTGTCAGCAGAAAAACCTCTGTACCGGGTATTGCTTTTCCTACTGAATTAGGTTTAATATCTACTAGTTCAGGTTCCAGGTAACAAACCCTTTTGCATTCTGTGAGTCCGTACATTCTGAAGATGAGGGATTCAGGAAATATTTTTTTAAGTTCAGGAGTAAATTCAGCTGGTAGGGCAGCAGCAGTATTTGTAACTTTTTTTATGCAATCGAATGACAGGCCATTTTTTTTGGATGATGCGATCATCATTGCATAAATTGTAGGAACGCCGGGAAATACAGTTGGTTTATATGTTTCGATCTGCTTATATACAGAAGCCGGAAATGTGAATGATTGTTCAACGATAAGGGAGCCCCCTACAGTAACTGCCATCAGCAGCTGGTAAAGTCCGTAATCGAATGCGAGAGGTAATAACAGGATAATTCTATCATCATCATTAAGCCGAAGGTATTCAATCAGGCTCCAGGAAGTAAAAACCATAGACTGATGAGTCATCATTACACCTTTTGGAAAACCTGTACTGCCTGAAGTATAAATCAATGCAGCCAGATCATTTGGTATTACGCTTGGAAGGCGGACGTTCTGGTCATTTTTAGTCAGTGTTTCATCAAAGCCTGTTATACTGATATTACCTGATTCATTAAAAGAGTCTTTTTCCCCGCTGATTATTATTTCCCGGATATCAGCCGGATCTCTTAGAGCCAATGACAACTCGTTTCTGAGAATACTTTCAGTGATCAGTATTTTTGCACCGCTGTCTTTGAGTATGTATTGTAATTTATCTGCTTTTGTCTGTGGATTAATAACAAGAAATACGGCACCTGAAATTGTTATTCCGTAGATTGAGACAACACTTTGCCAAGAGTTATTCATATATACAGCAACCCTGTCACCTTTTTTAAGGCCGGCATCTGCAAGGTATCCGGCAAGCTTAATTGCAGCTGATGCTAGTTCGGCATATGTATACTGTTCTGTTTTGACAATAATTGCTGTTTTATCCGGTGATTTCCGGGCAGATTTTAAAAGGGCTTCGCCAAGTAATCTCTGAGGTATTTCTGTCATTTGGAGAGATGTATTAGAATGTTATTGGCGGCATCCTGAGATAGGCTGTCGTTTTAATTTTACGGTCAAATCCTGCAAATATTCTTTGTATCTCATCGGGTGTTTTTCCCATAACTCCGGCTACTTCCTCCTTATCGTAATTGTTTTTATAAGCATACCACAGAAGGTCCATTTCCTCAAACGGCATCTGGAAAAAGAATTCTTCCTGTGTCTGTTCGGCAGAGTAAGTATCAGAAGTCGGAGTTCTTTTAATTATCTCTTCAGGTATATCCAGGTAATGAGCCAGTTGATAAACCTGGGTTTTGAAAAGATGCGATATTGGCATTAAATCTGCTCCACCGTCACCATTCTTAACAAAGAAACCCTGTTCAACCTCATGTTTATTAGGTGTACCTATAACTGCATAATGAAGTCTTTCTGCATGATAATATAACATAGACATCCTGCTTCTTTGTTTGAGGTTGGATGCGGCTTCAATCTGTCTTAATTCGGGTGCCGGAACCCTTTTTGACTGTTCATTGCCATTATTGTCAACAATTGTTACGGAGAATATAGGAGGGAGGCTTGATGAAAGACCTGATGTTCTAATTCCGATCTTCATTTTGTATTCAGAAGGATCATATTCCGGAAAAACAGCTTTAACTGCTTCATCTCTCCTCTGGTAGCAGCCAAACCCGTCAAGGGCTCCGGTAATATTC
>JBJKPH010000380.1:0-6774 GCA_046706585.1 Bacteroidales bacterium
GTACGTTCCTGGGTGCAATATGGGCTAATGAATCGTGGGGAAGATACTGGGGCTGGGATCCAAAGGAAACATGGTCGCTTATCTCCATGATCGTTTATGCATTTATTATACATTCGAAAATGATAAAGGGAATGAACAGTATGTTTGCCTTTAACGCCATGTCGGTATATGGCTTCTCGACAATACTGATGACATACTTCGGGGTCAATTATTACCTTTCAGGTCTGCATTCATACGCTGCAGGTGATCCTGTTCCGGTACCTACTTTTGTATATATTGCCGTTGCCATTCTGGTAACTGTCAGCCTGATATCATATAACAGGTATAATAAGCTGATTGGTATAACCGAAAAAGTCAAGAGCAGGAAGTAAACTCCTTCGATAGTTTCACTGTTCGGTATTGACTCTCTTCGTTGGTCGAGATTTGTAATCTCGACCATCTCCGGTCGTCGAGCTCGCAGCACTCATCCCGGGTGACTCGGGATTTGCACTGCTCGGTTCGGTATTCGGTATTCGATAACAGTTCCCCCTATTTGCTGAACAGGTACTGTAACTTTATGAAAAACTGGTTCCTGGTCGGCAGGAATGAATAGGCATCTTCCTCGTAGTCCATCATATCGCAGGTCATGCCGGCACAGAACATGGTAAAGGCATTGAATTTATAGCTTATAAGGGGATAAACACAGAATGTATCGCTGAATGAGTTATATTGGATAATATTCCGGAGGAATAATTTTCTCGTGAACTGGTAAGTAGTGCTGTTCCTGAGTATATATCCATTGTAGAATTCATCCCCGGTTTCCGGTTCATTGAGTTTTGCCAGCGATAACGAGAAATCTGTTTTAAGCCTTGAGCCGGGTTCGATTTGAACCGAGGAGGAAATGTTGTATCCTTTACCTATCCGGGGAACTGATGTCCTGTAGATGAACTTACCGGTTTGAGTTGCGACAGATAAGTTCAACCCTTTCACAGGCGAAGTCATAACTGAGAAAAAAGTCCGGCGGACACCTTTAAAGAGGATATCCCTGAATCTCTCATTGTTCACAGTCAGGTGACCAACATTAATATTGGTCTGTCCTATTACGGTCATGGAAAATACTGGCTGAAATACAAGTTCCTTGAACACTCCGTCGTAATTGTAGTTCATGGTAACAACGGCCTGCAGGGACAGATTCTTGACTATCTTCCTGTTGGGATAGAATGTATACCTGTGGCTCATTAATGATTCCCTGCTGTTTACTGACGGGAACATACCGTTATAGGTCTGGTAAGTCGGCGAAAAATTGTTCTGCACAAGGTTAAAGGTATAGTTCCTGCCACTCCTTGAAAGGCCTAAATGCATACCGGTCCCGAAATAATCCTCCCCATTGAAAGCGGCATCATACCCTTTTGAACCCAACTTTCTGTCTGAGTAAAAAACTGTGCTGTCATTTATCTCTTTTGTATTGGAGAGGAATAATTCACCGCTGAAGTACCAGTTCTTCCAGAACTTTAGGTTCCAGTCTAATCCTCCAATGTAATTATGTGCTTCCGTGAAATTCCTTGATAGCCCAAGCAGTCCGATGAAATTTTCGTTTCCATGATCATACCTTAACCTGAGGGTTCCGACATACGACTCCATGTCGGTCCTGACCGTATTACTCTCTTCCTCGCCTGGTATTATTATTGCTGTATTTCTGTCGTAGGCTGCCAGCGTCAGATATGAGAGCTTCCCGATTTTCCCATTGGCTTTTGTTGCAAACAGAGGGTTATTGATAGTACGGGAATAGTACATCGGTGTCTGGATAAGGTCCATACCTGACATGAAAAAAGGTCTTTTCTCGGGGTAATAAAGAGCAAAAGTTGTATTTACACTTATCTGTTCGGCATCCGATTCGATCTGGCTGAAATCGGGATTGATCACGGCGTTCAGATTAAGGCTCGGTCCGGGTGCATACTGTATTCCGCCTCCAATCCTTGCTTTTACCGATCCCTTTTCCATCGCAGATTCGGAACTCGAAGGATCGACCCTTGTGTTACTTTGCTCGATCATTGTATAGGGAAGTATTCCCAGTGAATGGCCGGGGTTTATTCCCTTCAGACCGGTCAATGCCCCTCCCTGGGCCAACAGGCTTGGAATATTCCTGTCATTTATGGTCCATGAGAAGAGATATCTGTTTTCACGGGGCATATTTCTTAGTATACTCACTGTCCATTCCTGCAACTCTTCATTTGAAAAGTTGAGTTCCTTGAAAGGGATTGCCAGCTCGGCCGTCCATCCCTGGTTATTGATTGTGGCAGCCGAATACCAGACCATATCATAGGATGAGTCCTCACCACCTGAGCCTATCATCAGCAGATCGCCCTGTATGCCTGCAGGATTGACGGCAAACTCATACCCTCTCTGGTAGTTGTTATAGGTATCGATAATTACATCCACAAAATCATCTTTGAAGATCTGGTCGCGATCACACAGGTGAGACCGAATTAAACCGGGCAGGCTGTCGTAGCACCTTACACCAACGTAAAGGTTCTCATTGTCGTAGAGTACCATTACTGTAGTGCGTTGACCGGCAGGTGTATTTTCCGACGGCATTATTTCATATTCCAGTTCAACAGGTATTGCATTAAGCCACAAAGGGTCGTCGAGCCTTCCTGTTAGCTCCACCGGCCTGTCAATCCTGACAGCCTGAATGGTTTGTTTCAATGAATCGGGTTCTGCTGAAAAACCCTGGAAAGTAAGTAATGCAAGTATCTGTCCGCAAACTAAAAGGGATAATCTTTTCATGGTTCTGATTTAGGTTCTGGTTAAGGTTGTATTCATATACCGGTGCCCGGTTCTTAAAAGCACCGGATGTCCGAAAACCCGGTTCACTCCATAGGTCAGGATTGACGGGGAGATCGGCATATAGGGCATCATAAGCTGGTTAGAATGCATCACTTTGTAATGTCAGATCCAGTTAAATGACAGCATCTGACAGGGAAGGATGGTTAACGTAATGTTAATGCTGAAAAAATGCACCCTGGTCCGCTGCTTAAGTTTCGGGATGTGTAATGTGTGGTGTTGGTAACCGGTCCCGACGAGCAGGATCTTTGCTTTGTAGCAATATTCGGTAACCTGTTCCCCCTTTGAACCGAGGCTTGAGAATAAAGCCGGGCTCGACGACCGTAGGGAGTAACTTTACATGATATTGTCGCAGATCCCTCCCTGAACCGTTATGGTCCGGATCTGACTCGTAGAGTTGGTCGTGATTTGTAATCGAGACCCGTGCAACTCGTCGAGCTCGAAACTTTTCAAGTTTCTCGGTTCCGAATCCGGACCAGTAACTTCACCTGGTAATATCGCAGATTCGGAGATCTGCGACAAAGGGGTGAAAAATGGGATTGCCCTGACGATTGCTATGCAATGTCATGACGAGCCCTGGGGAGGTACCTCCAAAAAATCATGCTATGTTGCAATGCAACAATAGCTATCAGAAAACTATGTAACAACTATAAGATCATTGACGGTCTCTATAATCGAGGAATAACTAATGTATCAGTTGAGTCACTTGAGTTAATGAAATATGATCTAAGTGTCTTTACAGAATTCGAAGGTATCGATAGTGAAAAAAAATTTACTACTGTGAGACTAATGGACTACATCATCATTGCAGGAGATCTAAGATTTACAATAAAAAAGAATGATGATGAAGATAAATGAAATTCACTTGGAATATCAATCTATTCCAAATGTCGATACTGGGTCAAGCCAAAATCATATAAAACATACCCAATCCCTGAATTGAATTCCTCACGAGAATCAGGATTGGTATCAAATCCAGATAGGATCCAGCAAGAAAACATTTCTAGTATTATAGGTTATGTTCTAGGCATAGGTATTGTATTCTTTTTTATTTATGTGATCTTTAAAACTCCGATGAAAGTCACTTGCGGCCACGTATTCTCCAATCCTAATTCGGATAGGAATAAGGTCCGAAGGTAATGTAAGGATACAACATTATTTTCAAATATTGCAGAATACTTAAATTGATCAATCATAGATTATTTCATCTATTATGGTATAGATAATAAAAAATCAGAATCCAGGCATGAGTGGAGAAGACAACATCGCTGCTATTATCGTAAATTCGCAATCTTCCAAAATAACTATTTCTAATGTAGCAAAAAGTCCATTGAGGCAGGGAAGCAATTGTTTAATGTCGATACTCTAAGAATCTATGAAAAAAAAGGAAAATTAATGAATACAAAAGTTAAATTTGTTTAACCTCATGGTGGCAAAAAGGTTCTTTTTTTATGGATATTCAGGAGTGGTAAATTTGTCCGATTATCCAATAATGTGGAAAGCATCCCCAAATTTAGTAAAATGTTCGTGTTTTCTTAAGCTCATTAATTTAATTTTTCTACATTTACATAATTTAAACGTCTGCAAAGAGTTCGATAACATGTCTATGAATAATTTTTCTTTTGAAGAAAGTATTGAAAAATGGGAAAATAGGATAAAAGAGACCAACAATCTTACAAAATCTGATATTGAGGAGCTTAGGACTCATCTTGAAGATGATTTTTGTACCCTTAAAGAAATGAATCTTTGCGAGGAAGAAGCTTTTTTAGTAGCAATTAATCGTCTGGGGGAAGAGCAAGACTGGAGTCAAGAATACGCAGAATGTAATGTTAAAATCTTAAAGTTAAAATATTTTGCTAATATATGCTCAGGTGTATTAGTATATATTTCTCTATATTACATGGCTGTAATTATTGTTGGTTTTATATATGTACTTTGCATCAAGACAGATTCCAGATTGATTGATGCAACGTTAATTTGTAAAAGAATTATTTATAGTTTACTTATTATAATTGGATTTATACCAATAATTATTTCTTTAAGTAATAACAGGTTCATAGTTAGCATATTTGAAAATTTTAATATTGGCTCAGGGTCGTTATTAAAAATTGCAATTATTACGATGATCCTCGGAGTTCTTAATCAAATCTTAATTCCTCGAATAGTTCATTTTACAAAACTAGCGGGAGGGAGTAATGTTCTACAATACTATTTTCTATTAAGAGAATTTGAGTATCTCTATTTGATCGAGACATCCATCACCTTTATAATATTATATATAAAAGTTATTAGAAAAAATGACTTAATAATAATAAAACATAAATATAATAGATAATATTTATATATTGCAGATATAAATATTAAATATATTTAATAATGAAATTTTCAACTGCAATATTTTGTGTTTTAATTTTATTAATAGTTGGTTGCAAGGATAATTTTGAAACATTTTATTCTTGTGATCCTATAGTAGATACTTATGTTAAAGAAAATATTATTGAACTATCAAGTCTAGATCTTCAAGATCTCAATTCTTACCCAAACAATATTCAAAGAGCCATTTATAGAAGCTATACCCCTGAAAAAAAATGTGCGCTATGGATCGAGAGACTAAATACAATTCTGGATAATGAGAACTGGACTATGAGTGAAACTACACATATAATCTTATTAATCGATTATTTATGTCCTGAGGTTTTTTCAAGCGATATTACTAAACTTATTGATAAAGGTATTGACGTTTACTTCCCTGAAAATTGGTTAAAATTTGGGTATGATAATATTAAATGGGATAAAAGTAAAATTGCATACATTACATCATCATTAGAAACGTCTTACTCAGACTTCTTTAATGCTACAAATGAAATAAATAAATTGAGTGAAATTGCATTAGCCAACAGTGAAACCTGTAACTGCAACCAGTCTGTCGATAATTGCTACCCAGGCGAATGCCTAGGGACTGAGTGTGATAAGACTAATTCAGGATGTGGTTGGTTATGGCTTGATACATGCGATGGAACATGTTTATTAAAAGAATAAATCAAGATTGTCCGCATGCCACTTAGGAACGTTTCCATTACTACTGTTCTGATTGGTTTAATTATTATAATTTCTCCTCTATCATATAATCAACATCTCACAATACCATCTGATGGATATCTTTTATGTCTAATTATCGGCACCATTTTTCTAATTTTGACTTTAATAATTCGAATTTTTAAAGTCAAAGAAAGTTTAATTTATAAAAATTTGTGCAAGTCAGATTTATTGATTCTATTATTTATATTCTGCTCGGCTTTATCAGCTTTTGTTAATAAGTCTAAACTATCCATCGAAGTAGAATTCAGATTGATTTGTTTAATTATTATTTATTTAGTTGTAAGGTCTTTAGAATCAAAACAATCGAGGATTATTCTTTTTTCTATTATTTTCAGTGGTACCTTACAAGCTATTTTAGGTATTCTTCAATTATACAACATTCTACCTTCTCATAATCACGCTTTTAAAATTACCGGAGGTTTCTTTAATCCAGGTCCATATGCTGGATATTTGGCTGCTGTATTCCCTATTACTTTAGCTTCTTTAATTAAAAAGTATGATAATGCTACAAATAAATCAAAATCAAGGCCAAATAATCGATATTTTTTTAACTCAAAGCTTATCTTACAATATTTTTATATAGCAGCACTTTTCTTAACGACTATAATATTACCAGCAAGCAGATCTCGTGCTGCATGGATAGCAACAGTTATATCATCTTTCTACCTGCTCACCTTATGTAAAAATAGAAGAAGTGTAGCTGAAAATTACTACCCAAAAATTATTTCCCTGAATTTGAAAAATGTACTCAATAAGAAAAGAATTAGAATATTAATAATTATTCTTTTAATTATCATGATGCTTATATCTGGCATTTCGCTTTATTACTTAAAGAAAGACTCTGCTGATGGT
>JBJKPH010000381.1:0-4770 GCA_046706585.1 Bacteroidales bacterium
TTTTGCACGCCTGTGCAGGGAAAACGGACTCGATAAGCTTGTTGACGCTTTTATTCTCCTGAAGGAGGATGACAGGATACCCGGACTCCAGCTTCACCTTTGCGGCGGTTATACTTCCGACAATAAACCATTTATAAAGGAACAGTTCAGGAAAATCAAGGAAAAGCACCTCGACCACGAGGTTAAGATCTATTCTTCCTTCCACGGGAGACAAAAAGAGGAATTCTTTGATTCGATAGATCTGATGAGTGTACCGGTGAACAAGTACGATGCCTACGGTCTCTATATCCTTGAGGCCCACCTGGCAGGAGTGCCTGTTGTTCAGCCTGCCACAGGTGCCTTTCCTGA
Source organism: Bacteroidales bacterium (assembly GCA_046706585.1). GTDB lineage: Bacteria > Bacteroidota > Bacteroidia > Bacteroidales > VadinHA17 > JBJKPH01. Next base: position 349 of record JBJKPH010000381.1, read on the forward strand.
GATTCTGGGGATAACAAGTGGTGGTGTGACCTATGCTCCCGACACGGTGGAAGAGCTTGCAAAGACTATCGGGGAGTTGTTCAGTGACCGTGAAAAGCTTGCCGCCTACGGAGCGACAGGGCGTGAAAACACCATTCAGAAGCTTTCGCCGGGAAAAATGGCAGAAAAGCTGGTAAAAGCATATGAAAAGGCACTGAAAAACAACAGTCCGGTGCAGGACTAATAAATAATACTATGCTTGTACTGAAAAATATATCCAGGGCATATCCCCAGCGCGGGGTTGTCCTTAATAACCTGTCACATGAAGTGGCAGAGAGTGAGACGCTGGCAATCGTGGGTCCCTCGGGATCAGGAAAGACTACCCTCCTGAACATCATTGGCCTGCTTGACAGGCCGGATTCGGGTGATGTTTTTTATAAAGACAATAAGGTAACTGAGCTCGACCAGGAGGAGGCTGCAGCATTCAGACGCGATAATATTGGTTTTGTTTTTCAGGAGCATCTGCTGCTGCCATATCTTTCAATAAGGGAAAATATTGAACTCCCGTTGCTTGCACTGGGAAAAAAGGGATGGGACCAGGCAGAGAGAAAAGACTATATCGGGGAACTGATGACCAGATGTGGCATCCAGGACCTGGGTGACAAGATGCCGGGGCAGGTATCAGGAGGAGAGGCACAGAGAGCCACCCTGGTAAGAGCACTTGTAAACAGGCCATCCCTACTGCTGGCCGACGAGCCTACAGGATCGCTTGACAACAGGAATGCATCGATACTTGCCGATCTGTTCGCCGACCTGAACGACAGGTTTAAAACAACCATTATTATGGTAACACATTCGACTGAACTGGCCGGCAGGATGCAAAAGATTTTTGAATTGAAGAACGGGGTACTTGTCCCGTCAAAATAAAAACAGCCTGAAATGAAGAGCCCCGGTATTTTTCATATTATCCGCCGGTCGCTGGTATGGTACAGGCTACCAGCCTTATACCAGGTAGTTGTAATAATGTTGCTGTCAGCAATTATTACAGGTTCCATCCTAACCGGCAGTTCGGTAAGGAAAAGTCTGAAGAACAGGAATCTCGAAAGAATTGGCAACACCGGTCTGGTGATAAGTTCAGGCCCGCGGTTCTTCCCCTCATCCCTGGCCGGCAGAATAAGCGGTGAAACGGGTACACGGGCAGTAGCAATAACCGAACTGAAGGGCTGGGCTACCAGTTTCAGTACAGGCAAATCGGCACTTAACTGCCAGATAACAGCCACAGGAAATGACTTTTTCAGCTTCCATAACCAGGGCAGCAATGTCAAAGTATCGCCAGGAAAGGCCGTGATAAACCGTAAGCTTGCTGATGATCTGGATCTGGTTGCCGGAGACGAGATAATTGTCAGATTCGGAACAATATCTGACATCCCTGCCGATTCGCCATTCTCAGATGAGGAGAGCAATTATGAATCACTGGTACTCACAATATCATCGATACTTGTTGGTGGGGAGCCTGCTGACTTCTCGCTGGCTATCAACCAGGTTACACCCAGGAATATTTTTATAGACGAAAGAGACCTGGATCGTTTTTTCGGCGGAGAACAAAAGGCAAACAGGATACTCCTGGCTGATGAAACAGATCTGTCAGTAAGTGAAGCTATGCAGGCTGCCATGAAAGTGCTTGCACCCCCGGATGTGGGATTGACCAGTAGAATTTCGCAGTCTGCCGGCCAGGAGGAACTCATCTCCGACAGGATCTTTATCGATCAGGAACTGGTTTCGGAGATCACCTCTGCCTGCCCCGGATCTGAACCCCTGATCACATACCTGGCAAACAGCATTTCAGGAAACGGAAAAGAAACACCATACTCATTTATTTCGGCACTTCCGCACAATCTTTATGGCGGCATACCCGGGGGAGATACGATAGTAATAAACAGGTGGCTGGCCGACGACCTTGGGGTTTCTGAAGGAGATATCCTGGAAGTAAAATATTATACGGGTGGGCAAATGAACAACCTCACCGAAGTGAGCTCTGCCTTTATAACCGGCAGGGTGGTTGATATGGAAGGTGTCTGGGGAGACGAGACACTGATGCCTGAATTCCCGGGGATATCAGGAATGGCAACATGCAGCAGATGGGAGGCCGGTGTTCCTATTGATATGAACAGGATCAGACAGAAAGACGAAGATTACTGGTATGAACACCACGGAACACCCAAGGCATTTATCAGCTATAAAAAGGGGAAAAGCATATGGGGGAACAATTTTGGTCCGGCCACCGCTATCAGGTTCCCCGAAGGAACCACGGCAGCTGATATCGAAAAAGAACTCAAGGGCCATATTGATCCTGCCAGGAATGGCTTCACTGCCAGGAATGCACACAGGGAAGCCCTTGAAGCAGCATCAAACAGTGTTGATTTTACATCACTGTTCATGAGCCTTGGTTTCTTTATTATTATATCATCACTAATCCTTCTTTCACTGGTGGTTCACAGCTGGCTCGACAGCAGGAAGGAACAGGTGATGCTAATGAGGGCTGTCGGCTTCAGAAGTGGACTTATTACAAGGATACTGTTCTTCGAGACATCGATAATTGCTGTTGCTGGCAGTCTTGCCGGAATACTTGCCGGCGTATTGTTCAACAGGCTTGTTATTGTTGCCCTCAACTCGGTATGGAAAGGTGCCGTTCAGACAAACACCCTTACTGCCTCAGCCGATGCCGGGAATATGGCAGCCGGATTCATATCAACATTATTTGTCGTGCTGGTGGCACTTTTTATCTGGTCACGCAGGTTTCTCAGGAAAAAGGTCAGGAAAGAAAAAGAAAGGACAGGGCTGTCAAGACCTTTGCTTTTTGCACTGCTGATTGTCTCTGCTGTCGGAACCGCTGCGCTGATAGCCTGGGGTATTGTCAACGAGGGAAAAGCAATACCATTATATTTCGGTGCCGGCACATTGCTTTTTGCCGGATCATTCGTTATTTATCTCATTGCCCTCTCGCGGAAACCAGGAACTGCAGGAATAGCAGGCAGGAATGCCGGATCACTATCGTGGCGATATTATATCAGCTATCCTTCCAGGGCTCTGACCCCTGTGATATTCATTGCAGCCGGGTTATTCATCGTGGTAACAACCGGCGCAAACAGGAAAAGCTTTAACACTGATATAGTATCTCCCACAAGCGGAACAGGAGGTTATATAATCTGGGGTGAGACAGCAGCCCCCCTGCTGTACGATCTTAATACCGGTGCCGGCAGGGAACAGTATGCCCTTGATACAACCGTTCTCAGTGGTACCCGTTTTATCCAGGGCAGGGTAGCCAGCGGTAACGATGCCAGTTGCCTTAACCTCAACCAGGTGAAGACACCTCCCCTCCTGGGAATTGATGCAGGGGTCTTTGCCGATGAAGATAGATTTTCCTTTGCCACCAAATGCAGTCAGGCCGGTGACAACAGCCCCTGGAACCTTCTAAGACGGGACACCGGTAATATAATCTATGGCATTATCGACCAGACAGTCCTTCAATGGGGAATGATGAGAAAAACGGGTGACACCCTGGTTCTTGCATCCGAAAGTGGTGAACCGTTGAAAATTATTATTGCAGGAGGATTAAACTCATCTGTCTTCCAGGGGTATATAATTATCGGAAGTGAGAATTTCACGAGACTATTCCCGTCGGTTGCAGGAAGCAACGTTTTCATGTTATCGGGTGTTGCCGGCGATGCAGAAAAGTACCTGGAGACTCTTTCAGGAAGCCTGAAACCTTACGGTTGTGATCTTACATATACATGGGACAGGCTGGCCGGATTTAACCAGGTATCCAACACATATCTTACAGTATTCATGACCCTGGGAGGGCTGGGGATGCTCATCGGCATAATAGGCATGGCGTTCATACTTCTGAGAAATTTTAACCTCAGGAAGAAAGAGTATGCACTGCTGCTCTCTGCCGGCTTTACTGCCAGGCACGTACGAAGGACCTTACTTGCAGAACATTTTCTGATAATGGTTGCCGGGGTACTGTCAGGTTCGTTTCCGGCCATAGTGGCCACCCTGCCGTCGCTATCGTCAGGGAACGATATACCATGGAGACTGATACTGATAATGATCGCGGCCATTACAGCCGCAGGATCGCTGGCATTAATGCTTGCATCGCACAGTCTTGTGAACAGGAGGCTTATCGAAAGCCTCAGGAGCGACTGATAACCAGTAATCTGATGTAATGTCAGGGAGGGATTTCTAATCCCGACCAGATTTAGATCTGGAGGAAGGTCGCAGATTCGGAGATCTGCGACAACATATCATTTATTGTTGGTCCGGATCTCCGAATCCGGACCATTAACTATACCAAATAAGGTCGCAGATTCGGAGATCTGCGACTCACGGGTGGGGGGAGATCTGCGACTCACGGGTGGGGGGAGATCTGCGACTCACGGGTGG
>JBJKPH010000382.1:0-4496 GCA_046706585.1 Bacteroidales bacterium
ATATTCTTTTATAAGGGAGAATTATTTCCGGCCCGTAACTTTAACAAAAGCAGCTAAAATAGCTCATATGAGCCCCATTTCTTTCAGCAGGTTTTTCAAGAGAAACAGCGGAGCAGGATTTGTGGAATATCTCAACAGGGTAAGGACTAACAAAGCCTGTTACCTTCTTCGTGAGACTGAGTATCATGTTCATGATATAGCAATGGAATGCGGGTTTACCAGTATATCCAATTTCAATAAACAATTCAGGAAGGCAGAAGGAATTGCCCCCAGGGATTACAGGGCCCGGTTCAAATAGCCGAAATAATACTTTTTTAACGTATTTTTGAGTTTAATCAAATTGTTAGTTTATGGCAATGACTTTGCTTGAAAAAATCCTTTTGTCACATTCAGGGAATAAGACTATAAACCCTGGTGATATTGTTGATATTGAAATAGATGCCCGTGCTGCCCGAGACTTTGGCGGTGCAAGTGTAGTTAAAAACCTCAGAGAGTACGGACTGGAAATAAATGATCGGGATAAAACACTGTTTACCTTTGACTGTAATCCAACAGGCTCTGATCAGAAATATGCTGTAAATCAGCATATCTGCAGGGTCTTTGCTCGTAATAATGGTATCAGGGTATATGATATAGATGCGGGTATCGGTACCCATATCCTTATTGAACAGGGCTTTGTTTATCCGGGCTCAACGGCAGTTTCTACTGATTCACATGCAAACATTCTCGGAGCTGTTGGCGCATTTGGCCAGGGAATGGGAGATATGGACATAGCGGCAGCATGGAACAGGGGCAGGGTATGGTTTAAAGTTCCTCCTTCAGCCAGGATAAATTTGGTTGGAAATCGTCCTGATAGGTTAAGTTCTAAGGATATTGTTCTTAATATGTTAAGCATTTTTGGGGCAAACTCACTACTGGGTTATTCAATTGAGATCTATGGCAATGTTGCTGAGAAATTTACCCTTGATGAAAGGATTACAATCTCCTCCATGGCTACAGAAATGGGTGCAATAATTATTCTTTTTCCGCCATCAAAAGAAATAATTGAATATTGTTCCATGCGTTCAAAAAATCCTTTTATACCGGTATATGCGGATGATGATGCAGTATATGAAAAAACGATTGACCTGGATGTCTCCCGATTTTTACCTATGGTTTCATTACCCGGAAAACCCCATGACACAGTCGGATTATCGATAGTTGCAGGAACAAAAATTGATTCAGCCTTTATAGGCAGCTGCACAAACGGCAGGATGGAGGATATGAGAAATGTGGCAGCTGTATTGAAAAACAGGAAGGTTGCCCCGGGAGTAGTACTAAAAATTGTCCCTGCTACAGATGACATCTGGATACAATGTCTGAAAGAAGGCCTGTTCGATATCTTTAAAAAGGCAGGTGCGATGGTATCCAATGCAGGATGCGCAGGGTGTGCTGCAGGCCAGGTAGGACAGAATGGTGAAGGAGAGGTTACTATAAGTACAGGCAACAGAAACTTCCCGGGAAAACAGGGCAAAGGAAATGTATATCTTGCCTCTCCTGATATTGTTGCTGCATCAGCTGTTGCCGGTTTTATCACATCACCATCCAATATTCCCGAAGAACCCGCTGTGTTTGGTACCTGTAAGAAGGAGCCTGCAAATGAAAGAAAAGATGAAGAGAATCATGCAGAAATCAAAGCTGAGTCTGTACTGAGAGGCAGAGTATGGGTAATTAAAAGAGATAACATAGATACTGACATGATATTTCATAACAGGTACCTGGCAATAACTGATGTTAAAGAGATGGGAAAATATACTTTTGATAATCTTGAGGGATATGAGGACTTTGCAAAAAAAGCGCAAAAAGGAGATATTGTTATTGCCGGAAAGAATTTCGGTAGTGGCAGCTCAAGACAGCAGGCTGTGGATTGTTTTGTGTCCCTTGGAATACAGGCAATTATTGCAGAGTCTTTTGGTGCTATATACGAGAGGAATGCAATAAATGCCGCTTTCCCTGTTCTGATTTGCAAAAACCTGCCGGATGAAGATATAAAAACAGGTGATGAAATAGAAACAGATCTTACGACAGGAGTTATAAAGATATACCGTACAGGACATATTATACTGGCAAAGCCTTTTTCTGAGGTTCAATATGAAATATACAAACGGGGTGGTTTGCTAAGAAATTGATTTATTACCATTTATACTCACCAGATATGAATCCACAGACATTTGCTGAAAAAATATTTAAAGCTCCGGCAGGTTCAATTGTTTTTGCAAAGCCTGATATTATACTTACCCATGATAATACCTCGAGCATATATAAGACATTTAAGAAAATGGGAGGTACCAGGGTTGCTGATCCTTCACAGATGCTGGTGGTGCTCGATCATAACGCACCGCCCACTGATGCTGGTCTGGCAACACAATACCAGGATATCAGAGATATAGTAAAAAGGCAGGGAATAGCCAGGTTTTATGATGCAGGCAAGGGCATCTGTCATCAGGTTATGTCCTATCATGCTCAGCCGGGTATGCTTATTGTAGGTAGTGACAGCCATACTTCAACGGCAGGAGCATTCAATGCCCTTGCTGCAGGTATAGACAGAACAGAAGCTGCTGGTATATGGAAGAGAGGTGAGACATGGTTCAGAGTACCTTCATCTGTGAAAATAAATATTTCCGGCAAACTAAGGGAAAATGTTACAGCAAAAGATCTGGCTCTTTGGATTATAGGAATGACAGGAGCAGATGGAGCCAATTATTTGTCGGTGGAATTTCATGGTGAAGGAGTTAAGAATCTGAATATTTCAGACAGGATGACATTGGCAAATCTTGCTTCCGAAATGGGCGCGAAAAATGCTGTTTTTCCTCCAGATGAAGTACTTAATGAGTTTTACGGGGAAGATATTAAAGGTGTTTGGGCCGATGAAGGAGCAGTATATGCATCTGAACTGAATATTGATCTGAATACCATATTCCCGGTAGTATCGGCTCCCCATAATGTTGACAATGTAAAAAGTGTATCTGAAGTGGCCGGAACACCTGTTCAGGAAGGTCTGATAGGCACATGTACCAACGGAAGGCTGGAGGATCTGAGAGCTGCTGCTGAGGTACTGAAAGGAAAGGTTATTAAGGATGGTTTCCAGCTTAATATAATACCGGCCTCAAGGAAAATTCTGCTGAAAGCAATCGACGAAGGACTTATTGCAGTCTTTATCAGGTCAGGTGCCAATGTTCTTTCTCCTTCATGCGGACCATGCCTTGGTACAGGGCAGGGTATACCTGCCAGCGGACATGCCGTTATTTCGACGGCTAACAGGAACTTCCTGGGCAGGATGGGAAATAAAGAAGCATCTGTTTACCTTGCTTCCCCTGTAACAGTTGCTATATCAGCATTGAAAGGATCGATAACAGACCCGAGGACCAAGCCCGGAAGAGAAATTTATCCTTATTCCGTCAGTCAGAGTAAAACAGTTAGTATAAAAGAGGGAGAGAACAGGCGTTTTGGAATTGTATGGGATTACTCAGATGTTGATAATCTTAATACAGACCAGATGTTTGCAGGCAAGCATACTTATAAAGTATTAAGTTCAGATCCTGATTCCATTATTCCTTTGCTCATGGCAGATTTTGATCCCTCTTTCAGCAAAAATGTGCATTCAGGTGATATTATAATAGCCGGAGATAATTTCGGTTGTGGCAGTTCCAGGGAACATCCCTCAGTTGGCCTGGCTCATGCTGGCATTAAGGCTGTGTTGGTAAAATCTGTAAACCGTATATTCTACAGGTCTGCAATAAACCAGGGATTGCTGCTTATTGTCCACAGGGAAGCAGTTGAAGCTTACAAAGCAGGAGATACTGTAGATGTTGACTTTAATGCAGGTTTGATAAAAATAAATGATACCATTCATCATTTTGACCCCCTTCCTGACAAACTGAAACAAATAATTGAAAAAAAGGGACTGGTTAATTATATGCAGTCATTATAAACTCAGGCAATCAGAACTCACGAAAACAAAACAGGTATGCGTATATTTCTGACCCATGAATATATTACCGGTTGGATAAATTGAAAAAAAATGTATTTTTGCAGCCACAAACGGTTCCGTAGCTCAGCTGGATAGAGCAACAGCCTTCTAAGCTGTGGGTCGCGCGTTCGAATCGCGCCGGAATCACTAAGCCGGGAATATATAATATAGTAAGCGGCGCGATCACGAGCGGGTATAGCGTGAAGGCACGTGGGCGCCGAGCTAATCGCGCCGGAATCACAAGATATTTAACCACTTGTATATGCCTCAACCTAAAGCACATAAATACAATCGTAAACAAAGGCTTTTGCATGCCCCGGGCTGGCTGGAAGAATATAAAGGTAAAAGGATTTATTATGGTTATGCCAAGTATTTTGGTGTCAGTAATCTATGTGCCATCAAAGAGCTCGAGATATTGGGTATTGAAATTTCACCTGAATTAAAGGAAAATATTATCAGGGCTGAGGAAAATAAGAAAATACAAGCA
>JBJKPH010000383.1:0-2923 GCA_046706585.1 Bacteroidales bacterium
ATATGACCAAACGAGGCATGACAACACCTGATATTGTAGTCAGGGGAGAAGGACTGGTATTCTATTCACCAGAGGAAGCAGTTATTGCACATAACGAAGGCAAGGTAGAATTGCATGCAGTGGTGAAGGTAAAAGTTGATGACCTGGTTGATGGTCAGAAAGTGAACCATCTTATTGAAACTACTGTGGGCAGAATAATCTTTAACCAGCATGTACCAGAAGAGGTGGGTTATATCAACGAGGTGCTGACGAAGAAATCACTGAGGGACATTATCGGTAATGTTCTCAAGAAGGCCGGTACGGCAAAAGCTGCCGCATTCCTTGATTCTATCAAAAACCTCGGATACACGATGGCTTTCAGGGGCGGGCTGTCATTTAACCTCGATGATGTGATAATTCCCGATGAGAAAGCAATATACGTTGATGAAGGGTACGAACAGGTTGAGGAGGTTCTGTCGAACTACAACATGGGATTTATTACGAATAATGAAAGATATAACCAGATAATCGATATTTGGACCCACATTAATGCCAGACTCACACAGACACTGATGAAACAGTTGTCGACAGACAGGCAGGGATTTAACTCGGTATATATGATGCTCGATTCTGGAGCAAGGGGATCAAAAGAACAGATCCGTCAGCTTTCAGGAATGAGGGGTCTTATGGCCAAACCGCAAAAATCAGGTTCAACAGGTTCGGAGATCATTGAAAACCCGATCCTTTCAAACTTCAAGGAGGGTCTTTCGGTTCTGGAGTACTTTATTTCAACACACGGTGCCCGTAAAGGTCTTGCAGATACAGCCCTGAAGACGGCTGATGCCGGATACCTTACCAGGAGGCTCGTTGACGTGTCGCAGGATGTTATCATCTCAGAAGAAGACTGTGGTACATTGAGAGGACTGGTAGCCACAGCGATTAAAAAGAATGAAGAGGTGGTTGAGACACTATATGAAAGGATACTGGGCCGTACCACAGTTCACGATATCTACCACCCGCTTACAGGTGAACTGATCGTTGAGGCAGGGATAGAACTTACTGAAGATATATCAAGGAAGATAGAAGATTCACCTATCGAACAGGTAGAGATCCGATCGGTACTTACATGTGAATCTAAAAAAGGTGTATGTGCCAAATGCTACGGTCGTAACCTGGCTACAGGAAGAATGGTGGAAAAAGGTGAATCTGTTGGTGTTATCGCAGCACAGAGTATCGGTGAACCAGGTACACAGCTTACACTGCGTACATTCCACGTTGGTGGTACCGCTTCAAATATTACTGCAGAATCAAGCATCATTGCGAGGTATGACGGAGTGGCTGAGATCGAAGAGCTGAGAATGGTCGAGAAGAGTGATGCAGAGATTGGAAATGTAAGTGTTGTAATTGGCCGGCTTGCCGAACTCAGGATTATCGACAAAAATACAGGGATTGCACTTACAACACATACAATACCTTACGGATCCAAGCTTTATGTGAAGTCAGGGACAACAGTTAAAAAAGGAGACCTGATCTGTGACTGGGATCCCTTTAATGCTGTGATAATTTCGGAGATTTCAGGAAAGATAGCTTTTGAGAATCTTATTGAAGGTATCACATGCCGCGAGGAATCAGACGAGCAAACCGGATTTACGGAGATGGTTATTATTGAGTCCAGGGATAAGACTAAAAACCCGGCTGTCAAGATCCTTGATAAAAAAGGAGCCGAAAGCAAAAGCTACAACCTGCCTGTTGGTGCCCACCTGGCAGCAGCAGAAGGAAAGATGGTCGATGCCGGCGATATCCTTGTAAAAATACCCAGGGCAGTTGGAAAATCAGGTGATATTACTGGTGGTCTGCCCAGAGTGACCGAACTTTTTGAAGCAAGGAATCCTTCGAACCCCGCTGTGGTTTCAGAGATCGATGGTGAAGTAACCTTCGGGAAAGTAAAACGTGGTAACAGGGAGATAATTATTAAGTCGAAATCGGAAGAGACCAAAAAGTACCTGGTTCCGTTATCCAAACAGATACTTGTTCAGGAGAACGATTATGTACGTGCGGGGACACCACTGTCTGACGGTGCTATTACACCATCTGATATTCTTGCTATCAAAGGACCCACAAAAGTACAGGAGTATATCGTTAATGAGATTCAGGAAGTATACCGTCTGCAGGGTGTAAAAATTAACGATAAACACTTTGAAATTATCGTAAGGCAAATGATGCGTAAGGTTGAGATAATCGACCCGGGCGACACCAAGTTCCTTGAAAAACAGATAGTTGACAAGCTGGAGTTTATGGATGAGAACGACTGGATCTATGATAAGAAAATAATTACAGATCCTGGTGATTCGCAGACAATGAAAGCCGGCCAGATCGTTACTGCAAGAAAACTCAGGGATGAGAACTCAACACTAAAGAGACGCGACCTGAGACCCGCAGAAGGCAGGGATGCTATCCCGGCTACTTCAAGCCAGGTACTGCAGGGTATTACAAGAGCCGCTTTGCAGACAACAAGCTTCTTCTCAGCTGCATCGTTCCAGGAAACAACCAAGGTGCTCAATGAGGCTGCAATACTTGGCAAGGTTGATTACCTTGAGGGACTTAAGGAGAACGTTATTGTAGGCCACCTTATCCCGGCAGGTACCGGCTCAAGGATCTACAACAATCTCCTGGTAGGTTCAAAGGAAGAGTACGATGCACTGATCGGAACAGAAGTTGAATCAGAAGTAGAGGAAACAGTTACAGATCAATAATAGTAGAATCATGGCAGAGAATGTTAAAAACCCGAACCAGATCAATATCGAATTGAATGAGGAAGTGGCACAGGGAACCTATTCGAACCTGGCTGTGATAACCCATTCTGCCTCTGAATTTGTGATAGATTTTATCAGGATAATGCCGGGAACCCCTAAGGCACAGGTAAAATCAAGGATAATCCTTACCC
>JBJKPH010000384.1:0-2531 GCA_046706585.1 Bacteroidales bacterium
CAATTACTCCCGGCAATCCTTTTTCGACGTAACCTGATATACTTCTCTTTTCGGCCTGGAGGTATTCGCCAAACATTTTTTTCAGGATTAACCTGTCGTAGCCCGATCCGGTATCCCTGAGGTCGAACCTGAGAAACAATTCTCCCTGGTCATGCTCTTCAATGGTGCAAACCATTTTTATTTTGCCCCGAATTGTATGTTCTCCTGATATGGAAAGAAGGTTGGTAATTATCTGCCTGAGCCTGAACGGGTCGCCTATAAGTGTTTCAGGAACCTCTCCTTCTGCTTCCCACAAAAGGTCAACGTCAGGGCTTTTGGCCGTGTCAGCCACATTAAAGCAATATTCGATCTCGCTGCGAGGATTAAAAGGTATCTCATCGATCATCATTCTTCCTGTCTCTATCCTTGAAAAATCAAGCAGATCATTAATTATCTCCAGCAACAGGTCAGAAGAGTTTTTTATCAGTCCAACCACTTTCTTTGCTTCAGGACTGCTATCAAGCTTTTCAAGTATCTCCGACATGCCTATTATGCCGTTCAGTGGAGTACGGATCTCATGGCTGATCCTGTTCAGAAATTCGGTCTTTGCCTCATTCGCCATTGCCTCCTGCTTACGGGCTATCTCCAGAAGTGTAACGTCAATAAGGACAATCATTGTGGCACTTTCTCCTGCGAATCTTACCGGTATTTCCCTCCTGTAAAGTATAAGATCGGCTTTCTCTTTCTTAACTATCATGAACTGGTTGGGCTCAAAACCCTTTCCGAGATTTGCTGCAAAAAGGAGTCCTTCTCCTGATTGCAAAGTCTCGGGCATAAGCTTCTTGACCATCCCCTTTTCATCATCATATGAGAACATTACGGCAGCAGCCGAATTAGCCTTAATGATCTCATTATCGTTATTGGTAATAATTACTCCGACAGGCATCAGATCAACAAGGCTCTGAAAGGTTTCTTTAGTTTCGTTTATTTCGGCATTTTCTTTCCTTTGCTTCTTTATGTGACGATGGTAAAGGCTCATCAACACCTGAATGAGAACAAGGGTAAGCGATACTATAAGCAGAGAATTTCTGATAATATATTTCTGGTAAAAATCGATGGGAGCAGAAAAGACCATTCCAAAATCCTTCTTCAGGATTGTAACGGGATAGTATGCTGAGATCATTCGCTGAGAATGCCCGTCGATAGTTACCTGGTGCACAAGTGATCCGCTTGACTCGTTGGAGAGGTCATCAAATATCCTTTTCAGGTTGCCTATTTCGATCCCGGATGTGTTTGAGGCATCGGCAATATCGGTACTGTAATAATTTGTCATTATAACATCACCGTTCTGGTCGATAAGCCATTGCCACTGGTAATCTTCGAGTTTATATTTTTCAAACTGAGACTGAAAATACTTCAGGTAGTCGACCCTTACAACGAAATTGCCTATAGGATCAACGCTCTCGCTGCTAATAATAGGCATATAAAAATCATACCTGTTCCTGTAGGGAACCAGGACTTCTCTCGTTTTTATCTCGTTTTTTTGTTGTGCAAAAAATGTATTGGCCAGCCATTCATCATTTTCAGTATCTTTTGACAGGGTAAATACTTCATTGTTCATGTCATAAACCTGGATGTTCACCACAAAATTCTCATACTTACCATAGAAGAACTTCAATTTTTCTATAACCCTCTGCTTCATCTCTTCATCAGAAAAGAAATTCTCCATTTTCTCCCCAAAGAAGATACTGTTTATATCAGACTCAAAACCAAAATCAGTGCTTCCAACTTCATTACCGATCAGTTGCACCTGCTGGCTCAAAAGTTTGATCACATAGTTCAGCTGCTTCTGATACAGGTTGTTATAATAGATCCCGTTTATAGCCAGGATCATAGCAAAAAGTGTATAGGTTAAGAATGTCAGTTTTCTCATCTCAGGTAATATTGGATGATCAGTCCGGGATTTAAATCCCGGCTGCTTCGAACGTCAAAATTAGATTAATTATTTTCTTATCACAAGCTTATCTGTACTTTGAATCAGTTCCTTCAACCATACTCAGGTAACTCCTGTATCTTGTCCATTCTATCTCTCCGCTTTCGACAGCCTCTGTTACTGCGCATCCGGGCTCATTTACGTGAAGGCAGTTATAATATTTGCATCTGTCTGACAACCTGAATATCTCCGGAAAAAAATGATATATTTCTTCTCTTACCAGGTCAGTCAGCCCGAATCCCCTTATTCCCGGAGTGTCAACAACGTATCCTCCTGATTTCAGCGGATACATTTCGGCGAAAGTGGTAGTATGCTTTCCCTGCTTATGGTAATCTGAAATTTCAGATGTAATAATTTTCAGCTCCGGCTCAATCCTGTTCAGAAGACTCGACTTACCCACCCCCGAATTCCCTGATACCAGTGTTACCTGGTCTTTAAGGAGCCCGGCAATAGTATCCATATTCAGTCCCTTTTTTACCGAGGCACTGAAACAAAGATATCCTATCTTACTGTAAACCGTCATCAGGTGTGTCATATGCTTTATTTCATCCTCTGAATA
>JBJKPH010000385.1:0-6160 GCA_046706585.1 Bacteroidales bacterium
CTGTCACCTTCCTTAACTTTGCCTTCCTCTTTCTTTACCATATCCACCTTGCCATCGATCGCACTTTTGAGCATCAGTCTGTTCCATGTACCTGATTTGAGCATAAAAGCCACCGTAAGTAAAATAAGTACAAGGGTGCCTATCAGGACATATAGTCCTGTCCCCGGACCATGGCTTACAAAAGCCATTACATCGGCGGTAACAATACATATGGCACCACCGATACCTGCAATAGTAATACCTGGTACTATCAGGAATTCCACGAGAAAACGCTGTATTCCGATCAGTATCAGGAAGATTATTATACCTATTGACATTTACGAAGAAATTATTTTTGAAACCAGGTTTCTTTTTTCAAGGCTGCTTCGCATATTCTGAAGCAATGGTTTATTCCCTGACTTTATTTCACAGTTTCCTTTGAAATGTGTTATCACTGCACATTGTTCAGCCTGGACGGGATCATGTCCGCACACCTCCACCAATGCTTTAATTACATGGTCAAAAGTATTTACATCATCGTTTAAGAGTACCAGGGCAAATGATTCACCGGCATCAATATTTCTCTTTTCTGATAATGGTTCGTATTTCATAACAGATAGATTATTGTCTTTTATTTGTTGAAATACATTTCGAACAGTTCCTTTGCCTTTTCAAGCGGAATCTCACGGTCTCCCAGATAGGCAACAACCTTTGCGTCTTTAACGCCGTTCCTGAAAATAAGGTCGGAGTAACTATCCGCACTCTCAAAAGTAATAAAATTTCCGATCAAATATACATACTGCTCATCAGTTGAAAGAAGGACATCGAACTTCCTGTTGCCGGCCACTCTTCTGAATTTTTCAAGCTCTTCATCAGGAAGAGGCTTCTTCGACCTGGCAACTTCCACCCTGTACATCAGTGTTGGCGGCTCGGCCGGTTCAGCCTTTCTGGCAACAGCCTGTTTCGGAACACCTCCTTTTACCAGGGTTACACCTGCCCATTCCTTCTCCATAATTGATGCTCTTTCCATCGAAACCTTTTTCCCATCTGCAACAGGAACTATAAAGGCATCTCTGAATCCTTTCTCCCTGACCTTAGCCAGGGCAATGGAAGCATCAGCCAGCTTTCTGAATTCACCAATGAAATAGAAAGTTATCTCAGAATTGTCAGCCTTGAATCCTGTTACCGGTCCCAGTTTCTTAAAATACTTCTGATCGACAGGATTCCTGAATGCTGCTGTTTGTATACGGTAATACAACCCTTCAGGAACATCAGGATTTACCTCAATTGTTTCCTGTTCTGTGTAGTTATCGCTAAAGATCTCAAGAACAGGCTCAGGCTCAGGTATCTCTTCAATCAGTGTATCGGCAGGAACAATAACCGTTTCCCCCGGCATCGTTGTATCTGCATTCTGAACCCCGGCTTCATCGGGGACCTGTTTCTCCTCATTTATCGGGATCACGGGCAGATCATCCCCTTCGCCTATTATAGTTGCCGAGAGCCTGGCAGCCTGTTCAAATTTCCTGTCCGCCCTGCCCTGGTAATCGAATACCAGTCCTTCGAGCTCAACGATCTTTCTGCTTACTGTTTCCCTGTCACTGCCTGAAAGAGACCTCATATTATTCCTGTACCTTTCGGCGATCTTCGATACCGAATCAGCCCTGTACTGCCATTCAAGGGCTTCCTTTGCGATCATATCATACCTGCTGTCGACAGCATTAGTAACTGTATCAGTTCTCACCGGCTCCTCTTCCTCCCGTGTCATCACAGGTATTGTATCAGCCTGCATGATCTGCCCTTCATTTGCTTCCCTGACCATTTCCTCTTCTTCATCATCTGCTGTATTAACCGGGGTGCTTGTTCCTTCGATTGATCCCTTTCCTTCGCGGCACTGCAACATGTATGTCTCCGCACCACTCTCCCTGTACACTTTTCGCTTCACCTTTTCCCCGTACAGGTCGAATTGTTCAATTGCGCTCGTGAATTTTCCTGCCTGCTGGTATGCACGACCCAGGTAGAGCCAGGCATCAGGCGGGACCGGCCTCATTGCCGAAGAACCTTTAATGGCATCCGACAGCATCTTTACTGCATCGTCAGGTGATCGTTCCAGTTCAACAAGGCAGAGTCCTGAAAAATATTTGTATAAAGGATCGGCAGGATAAAGGTTCACCAGAGAGTTGTAATTGTCAAGAGCTGACTCATAGTCTTTCTTTTCAAGTGCATCAAGGGCATCAGCCCTTAACCTGTTCCCTCCCTGTGCTGCAAGTTCATTAAAACCGGGAAAAAACAGCAATCCTGCAAACACCATAAACCTGATCAAATCAACGGCTAACCTTCCCATTTCCCTTTAGTTTTTCCCGATCAAAACCATCTATGAGTCAACATTCTGACCCATTGGTTTGTTGTTAATAATAAATAGGTTATTTGTTTCAAATTACAGTTCAAACTTCGTAATTTTACGTCTAATAAAAAAATTTATAAAGAGATGACAAAGTTAAGTGAAGGTCAGAAAGCCCCTTTTTTTGAAGGGCCTGACCAAAATGGTAATATAATCAATCTTGATAATTTCAGGGGAAGTAAACTTGTACTCTATTTCTATCCAAAGGATAACACTCCGGGCTGCACTGATGAAGCCTGTAACCTGAGGGATAACTACAACGAACTGGCTGAAAAGGGATATAAGGTAGTTGGTGTCAGTGGTGACTCGGTGAAATCTCACCAGGGGTTCGCGCATAAGTTTGATCTTCCATTCCCTCTGATTGCGGATACCGAAAAAAAGATAATGACCGATTACGGTGCATTCGGTGAAAAAAAGATGTACGGAAAGTCAGTTCTGGGTGTACTTAGAACTACAGTCCTGATAGATGAAGAAGGAGTTATAGAAAAGATAATCAAAAAAGTAGACACAAAAAATCATTCACAACAGATATTCAGCATTTACGACAAGTAATAACCACCCAACACCAATTATGTATGAGCAACGAAAAGAAAGAGATCAATAAGGATAAACTTAAGGCTCTCGAAATAACCATGGGTAAGATTGAAAAGGATTTTGGCCGTGGTACAATTATGAAACTTGGCGACCATGCGGTCGAAAATATCAATGCTATATCCACAGGCTCGATTGCACTTGATGTTGCAACCGGGATCGGGGGATTTCCCAGAGGAAGGGTTATTGAGATTTACGGTCCCGAGTCATCAGGTAAAACTACTCTGGCCCTGCATGCAATTGCAGAAGCACAAAAATCAGGCGGAATAGCTGCAATAATAGATGCCGAACACGCGTTCGACCGATTCTATGCAGGCAAACTGGGGGTCGATATCGAGAATCTTCTTATCTCCCAGCCCGACAACGGTGAACAGGCACTCGAGATTGCCGATCATCTGATCAGATCGGGCGCTGTTGACATTGTGGTGATCGACTCGGTTGCAGCACTTACTCCCAAAGCCGAGATTGAAGGTGAGATGGGAGATTCAAAAATGGGTCTGCAGGCAAGACTGATGTCGCAGGCCCTGAGAAAACTGACTGCAAACATAAACAAGACAAACACCTGCTGCATTTTTATTAACCAGCTCAGGGAGAAGATCGGTGTGATGTTCGGTAATCCTGAAACAACAACCGGAGGAAATGCCCTGAAGTTTTACTCTTCGATGAGGATTGATATCAGGAAGATCAGCCAGATCAAAGAGGGTGAAGATACCACGGGCAGCAGGACAAGGGTTAAAATAGTAAAGAACAAACTGGCACCTCCTTTCAGAAGGGCTGAGTTCGATATTATGTTCGGGCAAGGGATCAGCCGTACAGGTGAAATTATTGACCTCGGGGTTGATAATAACATTATTTCGAAAAGCGGTTCGTGGTTCAGCTATGGAGATACCCGCCTCGGACAGGGCCGGGAAGCCGTTAAACAAATAATCGGCGATAATCCTGAACTGGCTGAGGAACTAACCAACAAGATCAAGGAAGTGCTTAAACCCAAATCAGAGTAATTATGAAGAGAATTGCGACTTTGCTGATCCTTTTCCCGTTATTGCTGACATTTTCGTGCAAAACAACGGTTAAAGAACAGGAACCTGCATTTAATATATCACTTACCCAGGCAGAAACAGATGCCGGTGTTATGACTCCTGAGATCCTGTGGAAATTCGGCAGGCTGGGAAATATCGGGTTATCACCTGACGGAAAAAGCCTCTTCTACACAACAACATACTATGACCTTCCGACAGAGGCAACCAAGACCAATATCTATATGATCCCTTCAGAGGGTGGTAAGCCCAGGGCTCTGACAACCGGAGGGGGAACATCACCGGCATGGATCAACGGAGGACAAAAGATCGCTTATGCCAGACAGGGCAAACTGGTTACAATGAACGCCGACGGAACAGGGAAAGCAGAGATAGAAGGTATGGTAGATTTTGAATCGTTCGCAGTGTCACCCAACGGAAAGAAGATATATTTCACACGTCGCGTAACACTCGACCAGACCCGATACGAAAAGTACAATCTTCCAAAAGCAAACATGAGGATTATTGATGATCTGATGTTCAGGCACTGGAATTACTGGAGTGATTATTCATACAGCCATATATTCGTTGCTGATTTCGACGGGAAATCGGTTTCAGCTGAAAAGGATATAATGGAGGGTCAGAGGTTTGAATCGCCTCTGGCACCTGACTTTGACGGGTCTGAAATATCATGGAGCCCCGATGGAAAATATATCGCATATACCTGCAAGATGCTCAACGGAAAGGAGGATGCCATCAGTACAAACAGTGACATTTTCCTTTATGAGCTTGAGACAGGTGAGGTAAGGAATATCTCGGAACCAAACAAGGGTTACGACAGGTACCCGGTTTTCTCTCCCGACGGATCAGAGTTAGCCTGGGTAAGCCAGGAAGAAGATGGTTACGAATCTGATCTTGACAGGCTTTTTGTTTACAATTTTGCCACCGGAACAACAAAATGGGTCTCAGAGGGCTGGGATTTTTGTGTTGGAAATATTGTTTGGAAAGAGGATGGATCGAAGATCTATTTTACAAGCCCATACCTTGGAACTGTACAGATATTTGATATCGACCCTGCATCGTCAGAGATCAAACAGGTATCTTCAGGCCAGTACGATTTCGGACCCGTTGAGCTTAATGGGAACACCATTATCTCAGGTATCCAGTCGATGGCTATGGCCATGGAGGTAGCAAGGATAGATGCGGTTACAGGAAAGATGCAGATCATCACTTCGGTTAACAAATCCATCTACGATAACATAAAGATGGGTAGAAGCGAAGAGAGGTATACAAAAACAAAGGATGGAAAGGATCTCCAGATGTGGGTAATATACCCTCCTGATTTTGATCCCTCCAAATCGTACCCTACACTGCTTTACTGCAAAGGCGGACCGCAGGGACCTTTATCGCAAAGCTGGTCGTACAGGTGGAATTACCAGATGATGGCTGCCAACGGATATATAGTGGTAGCACCAAACAGGAGAGGAGTAACCGGATTTGGCAGTGAATGGAGAGAAGAGATCTCCGGCGACTACGGTGGGAAAAATATGCAGGATTACCTGGATGCAATCGATTACATGGCTGAAGAACCTTTCGTGGACAAAGACCGGCTGGGAGCTGTCGGAGCAAGTTACGGTGGCTATTCGGTCTTTTACCTGGCAGGCATCCATGAGGGACGCTTCAAGGCTTTTATCTCTCACTGCGGTATGTTCGATATTGATAGCTGGTACGGATCAACTGAAGAACTGTGGTTCCCCAACAAGGATATCGGAGGGCCCTACTGGGAAGAACCAAAACCAAAAGGATATGAATTTTCGCCTCATCTGAATGTTGACAAATGGGATACTCCTATTCTTATCATTACAGGTGAACATGATTACCGTATACCCTATACACAGAGTATGGAGGCTTTTACTGCGGCACAGCTCAGGGGGATACCCAGCAGGCTTCTCTTCTTCCATGACGAGACTCACTTTGTATCACACCCTCAGGATGCGGTAATATGGCAAAAGGAATTCTTTAACTGGCTGGATACTTACCTGAAGTGATGGTCTATGGGCTATGTTTGAGATGTAACAGCAGCCGTCACTTGTAGCTGTGTCGGGATACCGGAGCAGGCCTGCGAGAGATGTCTTTACGCCAATAATTCCATCACTCTCTCAAGCTTCTCTGCGGG
>JBJKPH010000386.1:0-5733 GCA_046706585.1 Bacteroidales bacterium
ATCTTAGTGAAAGGATCAAGAAGGATGCACCTTGAGGACCTGTATGATAAACTATAAGAAAACATAGAGTCCAATATTAATACTGACTTATCTGAAAGAGAGGTCAATGATGATGATCTCAGCACGACTGCCAAGCCGTACCCTGGGTCCCCATGTTCCGAATCCTGAGGATACTATGTACTGCCCCTGATCATCACGAGAGTAACCGTAACTATCCCTGTAGATCAGATTTACAAGAGCACTGAAAGGCCACATCTGCCCGTTATGGGTGTGCCCGCTGAGCATCAGGTCGAATCTCCCTCTTTCGGGACCTGATGAGGTCACAGGCTGGTGATCGAGTACAATTATTGGTCTTGACGGATCAATACCGGAGATCAGATCCCCGAGGCTCATCCTGGTTTCACCTGAGAACCTGCCAGAGTCACGGTCTTTGCGCCCTATTAATTCTATTCCTCCCGGCAGCTCAACCTTCTCATCCAGAAGGAGTCTGATACCTTTGCTGCTGATATAAGGTATGGTCTTATCATTACCTCCTATATACTCATGGTTCCCGGTAATGGCAAAAATATGATCTTTGTCCACCGGCAGATCAAGTGATTCAAGCAGATCATCACGAAGAACAGGATTTATCTCACCATCAACAAGATCCCCAAGAATAAAAACATAATCAGGTTCAGCATCGTGTAACATAGCCGAGAGTATTCTCAGGCTCCTTTTTCTGACTACCGATCCGAGATGAACATCGGAAACGGCAGCTATCCTTAAAGGGGTCGTTCCATTGTACTGCTTGTCAATTTTTACAGAATAATGTCTGGTGACTGGTTTAACAGCATTTGAAAAGCCGGTGATAATAATGAAAACTGTCATCGATATTGCTGCCAGGTAGCTATAGAAACGGTATTCAGGCAGCATATCCCTGCCCAGTATTCCGGTTGGAAAAAGGATCAGCCTGGCAATATCTGAAATGAGCAGGAGGAGAAACGAGTAAAGCATAAACGCCAGCCAGAACCCACCTGCAACATTGAGAAGATCGACAATGACTGACGACGAATTCCTTTCCAGTATCTTGCCTGCAATAAAGGTCAGAGCAAATGAGATAAATAATATTGAATAGAGGGTCAGGTTGAAGTAGCCCGGAAGTGCCCTGTAGCCTTTAAAGAAAATATAGAAGTTGGCTGAGAAATAAATAGTGAAAACAATTACAAAGAATATTAACATCGCCCTTTTTCTCATTTTATTCCTTTCCTTTTGAAGGCCAGATCGCATCAAATGTCTTCCTTCCCTTTATAAAGAAGGCATAAACAATGCTTTTGTTCAGAATAAGGTCACCGTGATGATGATTTTTTCCCTCCAGGTTACTTGTGCGTTTCTTATCAAGTTCGTTTTTAGCCCTGTAATAGGCCAGATGAGACCTGAAAATGACCAGAGCCTGCTTTATCTGAAACATCATGATAAACCTTATCCCTGCTATTCCGTCAAGCAGCATCCGTTTGAAAATTATTGTCCTGTAATTTTTCCCGGGCAGATTTTTATGCAACAGGAATAAGTTGTTCCTGAAATTATAGAACAGTTTGTTGGGTGAATCGTACGGGAGTGTCCCCCCTCCGACATGATATATAACCGAATCGGGGAAACATGTAATTCTGTATCCCAGCTTGTGTATCCTCCAGCAGAGGTCTATCTCCTCCATATGTGCAAAGAAGTCAGTATCAAATCCTCCGCTCTCTTTCCAAACAATTGATCTGATAATGAGGCATGCACCTGTGGCCCAGAAAATATCCTGCTGATCGTTATACTGGCCATTATCTGCCTCAATATGGCTCATTATCCTTCCCCGGCAGAAAGGATACCCGAATTTGTCGATATATCCGCCTGCTGCTCCTGCATATTCAAACCTCTCCTTATTATTCCAGTCAAGTATTTTTGGCTGACAGGCTGCAATATCAGGGTTAATGTCTAGGTAATTGATTACCGGCTCAAGCCATCCGTCTGTTACTTCAATATCAGAATTAATAAGTACATAGTATTCGGCATCCAGATTTTCAAGTGCCCTTACATAACCTCCGGCAAAACCCAGGTTTTCCTTCATTCTTATTATCCCAACCCCCGGCAGATTCTCAGCGGTCCATTCAACCGACCGGTCGGTTGATCCGTTATCGGCCAGGTAAACCCTGCAATCTTCTGTAGCTGTTTTTACATACAGATCTTCGAGGAACATTTTAAGGAATGAAAGGCCATTCCAGTTTAGTATTACTACTGCGCTCTTGATCATCTGATATTCTCTTTACTGTGTTTCCACCTCCTGTGCGACCATAACCAGAGTTCAGGCCTCTCCTTTATCTGCTTTTCAAGGATACTGACGTGAAGATCGGTAATCTCATATGGCTTAAAAGATCGCGGTTTATCGGTAATGGTTTCTATATGAAGCTCATAATAACCCCTCTTAATCTTATTTATTCTTAAATACAGGATAACCATGTCGAATTTGACAGAGAGCTTTTCTATTCCCAGGTAAACAGGAGTCTCCTGGTTCAGGAATTTTGTCTGGTACCGGATCTCGTTCCTGGGGGGTCTCTGGTCCGAAAGAAGGGCTGTCACAGTGTTTACACCATTATTCTTATACCTGATTATCGACCTGAGAGTATCTGACATTGGTACAAGTTCAAGTCTGTATTTTGTCCTTATTTTTTTGAAATACCTGTCAAAATATTTATTCGTCAGCGGCTTATATACTGTAAGACATTTATATTCTGTAAACATTTGTATGGCAATAATCCATTCCCAGTTACCATAGTGGCCGAAAACAGCTATTGAACTTCTCTCTTCCCTTTCAAGATTGTCGAGCACTTCCGGGTTCATGACCCTGAACCGCTCCTTCATTTCACCCGCAGACATATTCCTGAGTTTAAGAACTTCGACCATCATTTCTGCCAGGTGCATATAGAATTTCCGTCTTATTTTCTTCAGTTCTGTTTCTTTCTTTTCAGGGAATGCATTCTTCAGGTTGGTCATTACTATTTCCTTTCTGTACCCCGGGAAATAGCAAAGGATGAAATAGATGGGGTACGAAAAGAGATACAGTACATTCAGAGGCAGCAGGGTAATTAGCCAGTTTGTAATATTGAAAAGATGGAACAGTATGGCATTCATCCGGGATGCTGTTATTTCGACATAAAGTTACTTACTTTATCACGGAATTCCTCGGCCAGCAGGCTGTTGGATGCCACTATTTCGCTGCCGTCAACCATAGCTGTATTCCCCGAAAAATCAGATGCAGCCCCTCCCGCTTCCCATACCAGGAGTATACCGGCACTCACATCCCACCTGTTGAGGTTATATTCAAAAAATGCATCGAACCTTCCACAGGCTACATATGCAAGGTCAATAGCCGCCGACCCCATCCTTCGTACACCGCTTGTATTCCTGATAAAGAACTCGAGGGTGTCAATATATTTATCAAGTCCGGAGTAATCCCTGTACGGGAAACCAGTGGCAATCAATGCATTACTAAACCTGTCGGTTGATGAGACATGTATAGGCTCACCGTTCAGCCATGCACCTCCTCCTCTCCACCCGAAAAAGGTATCACCAGATACAATATCGTGTATGACCCCGATAGCTATGCCATATGTATCGGCCAGCGCTATACTAATACTGTATGGAGGTAATCCGTGGAGAAAATTGGTAGTACCGTCGAGCGGGTCGATAATCCAGTTATAGCCCGATTGTACCTCTTCGTAACTTCCTTCCTCGGCAAAGAAACCCGATCCGGGAATGATCTTACTGAGTCCTTCAACGAGCCTCCGTTCCGATTCAACATCAACATATGATAGGACATCGTGTGAATCCTTCGTGATAAATTAACGTATTGACAACGTTCCGGCCTCCCCTTTAATAAATCTTCCTGTTCTTTCTGCCAGTTCGCATACCTGGCTGCATATATTTTTATATTCGCTCATATCACTGTAGCGGTTTAACTATTGAACATACTCCGTCCTCTTCGATATTACCCAGCACGATCCTGTCAATTGATCCGGTTTGTGCACTATCTGCACCGGTTCTTACCCTGATGTAGTTACCGGTATATCCTTCTATTTTGCCCTGCCTGTCAGCTTTTTCCCACAGTACATTATATTCCATGCCTTTACAGCGCCTGTAGAAATCCATTTTCTTCTTTTCAGACAACCTCTGAAGGAACAGGCTTCTCTCTTTTCTTATTCCTTCGGGAACCTGCCCCGGGAGATCAAAAGCTACAGTTCCCGGCCGGCGCGAAAATGAGAAAGAGTGCAGGTAAGAAATATCAAGCGATGAAAGAAACCGGCAGGTCTCACCGAAATCATCGTCAGTTTCACCCGGGAACCCTACGATTACGTCTGCACCTATACCTGCATCGGGAATAACCGCCCTGATAGCACTGACCCTTTCTGCAAAAAGCTCCCTCCTGTATCTTCTTCTCATCCCGGCCAGTGTTTTATTGCATCCACTCTGGAGCGGTATATGAAAATGGGGGAGTATTTTTTTCTCCGATGCTGCAAATTTGATTATATCGTCAGTTAACAGGTTGGGTTCAATTGAAGAGATCCTGATCCTTTCAATTCCTTCTGTCTGTACAATGGCATTTAGCAGGTCGTAAAAAGTCTCGCCTGTGCTTTTCCCGAAATCCCCGATATTAACTCCTGTAAGAACGATCTCCCTGACACCCGACGCAGCTATTTTTTCAGCCTGTTCAGCACAATATGCAACTGACTGGTTCCTGCTGCTTCCCCTTGCAAGCGGTACTGTGCAGTAGGAACAAAGATAATCGCATCCGTCCTGTACCTTCAGGAATGATCGTGTGCGGTCTCCCAGTGAGAAGGATGAATGAAACGATATCTCTGATACATCGCTGCAGGTATGGATCTCAGGTATATTGGTCTTTTCAATCCTGTCGAGATATTTTGCAATATTGAATTTCTCATTGGCACCAAGTACAAGATCTACTCCTTCGATCGAACTTATCTCCTCCGGTTTCAGTTGTGCATAGCAGCCAACGACTACAATATATGATCCGGGCGATATTGATAAGGCCTTTTTTATTGCCTGCCTGCATTTCCTGTCGGCCGCTTCGGTAACCGAGCACGTATTAATAATATGTATATCGGCTTTCTCGCCAAATTCAACCCTTTCAAACATCGATTCCCCAAGCGTACGCGCAATGGTGGATGTTTCTGTAAAATTTAGCTTGCAACCAAGTGTGTGAAATGCAACTTTCCTTCTGGGATCATTCATCCTGTTTCCGGACTTTTGATGCAAAAGTACTCAAATTACCTTTACAGAGTATCCCTTAATTTTGGATATCCTTTGGAGTGATGAGCTTGTGACTTACAGACTTTGAGCCTGCCACCTCTGACCAGTTGTCGACATCGAACTCTATTACGGCGGTGCCTGTTGTCGGAAGAAAATTTATCTCACCCATGGTCAGTTCATATACAAGGTCTGTAATTCCCGGGTTATGAGCAACTACGGCAACAGAATTTATGCTGTTGTCAAGAGCAGCTATCAGGTCCATAATAAGAGAGGGATTGCAGTGGTAAAGCCTGGCAACTATCTTAAGTGATTCTGAGCCAATGTTCGTTTCCCTTGCCAGGATCAGTGCAGTGTGACTTGCTCTTGCGGCAGGACTGGCAAGTATCAGATCGGGAACATTGCCTCCTTCGGCAAGGATCCCGGCAACCTTGTAACCATCATTAACGC
>JBJKPH010000387.1:0-3802 GCA_046706585.1 Bacteroidales bacterium
CCATTGTTCCTGGGTAAACTGTTTATCGATATGGATTCTTATGCAGTTACCGAGGCCGAGTTTTCCATTAACCTGGAAAATATAGAGGAAGCTTCGTCAATATTCATACGTAAGAAACCTCTTGGCATGAAAGTAACACCAGAAACTGTAAGTTACAGGGTTCAATATCATGAGACAGATGGTAAATGGTACTTCTCCTATGCCCGTGCAGAAGTCAAATTCAAATGTAACTGGACAAAAAAGCTCTTCAATACAAATTACACAACTATGTCGGAAATAGCAATTACAGACCGTACCGAAGAAGAGGCTATAAAATTTGATAGTAAGGAGAGAATAAGAAAAGGTGATATCTTTACAGAACAATTAAGCGCGTTTGCCGACCCTGAATTCTGGGGAGACTACAACGTGATTGAACCCGACCAGAGCATTGAATCAGCAATAAGGCGACTGAACAGGAGACTTAGGTTCAATGAAAGGAATGATAACGAATAAAAAATCTTTTCAATACCTGACATGACAACTGACAGAGAGATACTGCGGAGGATCAGGAAAGGTGATTTAGGACAGTTTGAATCACTTTTCCGCTCCTCCTACGCCTCTCTCGTCGCTTATGCAATCACGATATTAAAAGACAGGTATTCAGCAGAGGAGATCGTTCAGGAACTTTTTTATGTGTTATGGCGCGACAGGGAAAAGATAAGTATTGTGACATCACTCAACGGTTATCTTTTCCGCTCGGTTTACAACAGAAGCATGCATATGATCGAACATCAGAAAGTGGTTCTCAGGCATGCTGAGGAATATCGCAGGCAACCATACACTTCACATGAGGATCCTCTTGAAATACTTAAGTTCACTGAACTAAATGAAAAAGTGGCCCTGATAATGGAAAGATTACCCGAAAGATGTGCACGTATTTTTTGTATGAACAGATTCGAAGGAAGAAAGTATAGCGAGATAGCAGAAGAACTTTCAATATCGGTTAAAACAGTAGAAGCAAACATGGGGAAGGCCCTGAAAGAATTCAGAAAAGAATTATTAGCAAATGAAAACGAATAATAAATATAGTGAAAGGGAGTGGGAGGAGATTGCCTCCTACATGGCAGGCGAGAGGACTGATAAGACTGATTCGACAGACAGGTTTCTCGATGAGCAGGGTAAGTTGATCAAAAAACATTGGACAACCATGGAAAAATCAAAGGGAGAATATATAGATACCGATAAAGCCTGGATCTCGTTAAGAAAACGCCTGGAGGATGATGGTCTGCTGCAGACTACCAGGCAGTTGCAGTTCAGACTAAATCCATTACTGAAGGTCGCTGCAGCTGTAATAGTTATTGTAAGCCTTGCATTTATCACAAGGTATCTTATTAACAGTGACATACTGGCACCGGCACAGGTAGTGGTCACTTCGCTCGCTCAGAAGAATATAAATACAGACCTGCCCGACGGAAGTACGGTGATCCTTAACAGGAACAGCAGGCTTGAATACCCAAAACGGTTTAGCGGTAAAACAAGAGAGGTAATGCTCACAGGTGAAGCATACTTCGATATCACACCGGATGCCGGCAAACCTTTTGTGATCGATGCAGGTAATGCAACTGTAAAGGTGATCGGGACATCTTTCAACGTGAAAACAAATAACCCCGATAACCAGGTGGAAGTATATGTTACATCAGGGAAAGTATTGCTGACAAGTGAAAACGGAAGCAGGAATATTATACTGGAGCCTGGATTTGTAGGGGCCATAAATGATGGATCATCGAAAAGCCTCCCCAATAGTGATGTAAACTATATGGCATGGAATACAGAGGTACTTGTATATAATAATAACCCTCTCAGTGAAGTAATTGCAGATCTGAAAGAAGTATACGATATATCTGTTGAGACAACTGATAAGTCAATACTTGACGAGACAGTAGCAACAACTTTCAGTAAGAATTCTCCTGAAACAATTATTGAAGCATTGTGCACTGCCTTTCATCTTGACTATAAGAAAGTAAATGATATTTATTATCTTTCAAGATGACCCTGGTTATTAACCCCGTATGGAAAAAGAATGTGATCTGAAATTCAGCTCCAACATTAAAAACAGACTGGTTATCATAGTAATATTTATGGTATCCGGCCTCAATTCGCTTTGGGCACAGGAACAGGTACTCGATCAGCTATTTACCCTGAGAGTTTCAAACTCCAGGATATCAACTGTTTTTAAAACAATATCCAAAAGAACGGGGTACACTTTTACTTACGATACTCACCTGATAAACCCTGATTCACTTGTTTCAGTAAATGCAGATAATATCCGGCTCAGGTTACTCCTTGATAATATACTGGGTAAAAATTCATTCAGCTATTCGGTTCTCGAGAACCATATAATAATCTATAAGCCTGTGACCGAAAATACTCCTGTTATCAAAGAGCAGGGCCGTGATCCGGTATATAGTATCAGTGGTACCATTACAGATGAAACATCCGGGGATGCACTTCCCTATGCTACCATTGGCATTCCCGGTAAAGGGCTCGGTACCATATCAAATATCGATGGCTCATTCAGCTTTAAAGTGCCATTCAATTGCCTCAATGACACCATTAAGGTATCGTATCTTGGCTATTCAAGCAGGCAATTCCTTGTTGCACAGATAATTGAAAGCAGCTTCAATATTGCTCTTATACGGGAATATGTTCCGATTCCTGAAGTTATTATCAGAACAAGAGACCCTGCCGAACTGATCAGGAATGCAAGGAAAAACATTGTTGAGAACTATGGTTCGACTCCCGTTTTGATGACAGCCTTTTACAGAGAGTCAATTTCCAGGCGTGAGAAGCTCCATCTCTACTCCGAGGCCGTGATAAACATATTCAAAAGTCCATACTCAAGTACTTTTCTTTCTGACCAGGTAAGTGTCTTCAAGAGCAGGAAAATAGAAAATATCGATCACACCGACACTCTTACAATCAAGCTGAAAGCAGGTCTGAGTGCATGTCTCCAACTCGACGGCATGAAGCATCTGTTCGATTTTATCCAGGCACAGAATATGAAGGATTACGACTACCGGATGGTTGATATAGTAAATATGGGTGAAGAGGCCGTATATGTTGTGGAGTTCGAACAAAAGAAAGATATAACCGACCTGCCCCTTTTTAAGGGCACGCTATATATTAACACCGACAACTACGGTGTGCATCTTGCAGAGTATGAAATAAACACAAAGTATATCGAAAAGATGAGCGATGAATTCGTACAACAGAAAGCAAGCGGTTATATTGTGGGACCAAGGAAGATCAGATATACTGTTGGTTATAATTACATAAACGGAAGGTTCTACCTGAACCATGTGAGAGGCGACCTTGAATTTTCAGCACGCAGGATAAGAAGGTTGTTTAGTGTCCCCTATCATATCTATTTTGAAATGGCCGTAACAAAGATAGATACAGTAAACGTGAAACGCTTCCCGCGTGATATGATAACCCCTGTTCAAAAGATCTTTTCCGAAACCATTGGCAACTATGATCCAGAGTTCTGGGGTACTGACAATTTCCTTAAACCTGAAGAGAAGGTACAGGAAGCAATAAAAAGGATAAATACCAGAATGAGGAGCTACAGGGAGGGTGATCAGTAACTGTCGATTATTCTGTATAAGCCTGCAAGATCAGGAGTAAGGATGATCTCTGTCCGCCTGTTCTTCTGGCGTGCCTCAGGTGTATCACGATCATCTACCGGCAGGTATTCTCCCCTTCCAGAAGCAGTAATCCTCTTTGGATCAATAGTTGTACCGTCAAGTAATGCCCTGACAATCGT
>JBJKPH010000388.1:0-14423 GCA_046706585.1 Bacteroidales bacterium
ATAAGATAGAGGGGATTGTAACAGCATACCCTGACGAGCATCAGAGGCTTGCCGCTGTTCATGATTATTTCAGATGGCAATAGAAGTGGGATGGATCAAACTGCATATTTTGAGTCGGGATTTTGCGATCTGCATTTAACGACCGAAGCGGATCGGCAGGCGATATAAATCTTATGCTTGTCATGGCTCTCAGAAAAGCAGGCTTTGAGGCTGAGCCCGTTATTTTGAGTACCCGCCAGAACGGAATAATAAATCCTTTTTTCCCAATAATGTCAACTTTTAACTATGTAATAGCTCATGTGAAGCTGGGTAACGAATCTTACCTGCTGGATGCAACAGACCCGCTTTGCCCGGTAGGTCTTCTGCCGGTAAGGTGCCTGAACGGTAAAGGAAGGTTAATAAGCGAAAAAGGAACTGATTGGGTTGAACTGAATCCCGGAAGAACGTATATGTATTTGACGAATCTTGATCTGAAAATGGATGATTCGGGTAACTTCGAAGGTACAATATCTAATACAAGGGATGATTATGCGGCATATTCACTTAGAAAGATGCTTGAAGATGAAAATAGTGAAGAGGATTTTATTAAGAGAATAGAAGATGGGAATAACGGTCTTAGTATTGAGAAGTTCACCTGCACAAACAGGGACAGTATTTACCTTCCTCTTGAAGAAAAGTATGATATTACGATTGGCGACAATGCCGACATAATGGGGGATATAATATATTTCAATCCTATGTTTTTTGAGCAGGTCAAATCAAATCCTTTCAAGCTGAAAGAGAGAAAGTACCCTATTGATTTTTCATACCCGCGAAATGAGAAATATATTCTGACACTTGAAATACCTGAAGGATTTGAAGTGGATGAACTGCCTGCCCCTGTTAATATGTCACTTCCTGACGGTGGAGCCACTTTCAGATATGCAGCACAGGAGGTAGATGGAAAGATCCAGCTGGTAAACGAATTTGCTGTAAACAAAACAGTTTATCTTTACGATGAATATCAGCAACTGAAGGAATTCTACAATAAGATGGTTGAGAAGCATGCCGAGCAGGTAGTGTTAAAACGTGCATCAGACTGATTGATTACCCTGTGATGAACAAGCCAATAATAATTCTGCTCCTTCTGATAGTCGTTATCCCGGTTTTACACTCAGAAGGTGTATATGATACTGCAAGAATTCCGGATGAATTGAAAAACAATGCCTCTGCTGTTGTAAGATACCATGAAGAGCAAATGGACATTTCTTCTGTAAGCAGTGCAACAGGATCGATCAGGCATGCCGTTACTATTCTCAACAAGAGTGGTGATGAGTTTGGAGTATTTTACGCTTTTTATGACCGGTTTATTAGTGTCGGAAATATCAAGATCACTATATACGACAGTTCCGGTGATGTTTTTGAAAAAGTAAGATCAATAGATATAGATGATTACAGTGCCGCTTCAGGATATGCAGTATTTGAGGATAGCAGGATCAAGTACTATGAACCGGCTGTAGGGGAATACCCTTATACGGTAGAATATGAATATAATATAACGTATAAAGGCCTGTTTAACCTTCCTTTCTGGCAACCTGTGGAAGGTTACGCTCTTTCTGTCGAGAAATCCCTGTTCAGGATTACTGCACCGTCCGGTTTTGGTTTAAGGTATCTTGAATCAAATATCGACAACCATGTTTCCATTCAGCCTGATAACGGGATGAATGTCTACAGCTGGACCCTTACCAATTACCCTGCTGTTGAAGAGGAGAGATACAGTCCGCCGCTGGTAGAGATAACACCTGTTGTATATACCGCTCCGCTGAACTTCGAAATCGATGGTTACAAGGGAAATATGAGTTCATGGGAGGAATTTGGGAAATGGGTGATCAATCTTAATGAGGGGAGGGATGTTCTTCCTGATGAAGCAAGGCAGAAAGTCAGGGAGATAGTAGAAAAAGCAGACGGCAGGGATGAAATAATCAGGAAGATATACCGGTTCGTACAATCACACACCAGATATGTCAGTTTACAGGAGGGAATAGGAGGGTGGCAGCCTATGCCTGCGGCAGAGGTGGCAACCCTGGGGTACGGAGATTGCAAGGCTCTTACGAATTATACCAGGGCACTCCTTAAGGAGGCAGGAATAAAATCGTATTATACAAAAGTAAGGGCCGGGAGCGGTGCACGTGATATTATTACTGACTTTGTGAGTAACCAGTCGAACCATGTATTTCTTTGTGTACCGGATGGGAACGATACTATATGGCTTGAATGTACCAGCCAGGTGCTGCCGTTTGGTTATACCGGCAGTTTTACGAACGACAGGCATGTAGTAGTGATAACCGATGATGGAGGGAAAGTGGTTAGGTCGAAGTCCTATCCCGGTGAACAAAACACTCAGTTCAGGAAAGTAGTGGTAAACTTCCTTCCGGAAAACAAATGCAGGGCTGTTGTCAGTACTGAGTCCTCGGGTTTGCAGTTCGAGGATCTTCTCAGCCCTCTGCTGATGTCGTATGAAGACCAGGAGAAGTGGCTTTATTCGGAAAACGGACTTCCGAACAGTAATATTGAGAATTTCTCTTTTACCAGAGATTCCGAGTCTGCATCATCGATCACCTGCAGCCAGGAAATAATGATAAATAATTATGCCTCACTCAGCGGAAAAAGGATGTTCGTGCCAATTAATGTCTTCAACCAGGCAAAGAGTGTCCCGCCTGAATATGAAAACAGGAAGAACGTTGTTGAGCTAAACTATCCTTACGTTGATATAGATTCTGTAATTATGCAACTGCCTGAAGGATATACAACCGAATATGTTCCCAAAAGCAGGGATATTAAGAACCAGTTCGGTGAATTCAGTACTATTATTGAAGTGAACGGTAACAACTTTTTATATGTCAGGACAAGGAAAATGAGCAGGGGCACTTTCCCGGCCTCAGAATATCCCGAATTCCGTTCCTTTGTTAAGGAAATAGTAAATGCCGACAAGGAAAAATTAGTATTGGTCAGAAAAGAGTAGTTTCTCGGGGGGCCGCAATGCCCATCTACCCAATCAGCAACCAGCAACCTTTCAAAAGAAATTAAATCAGAACTGAAGAAAAGTATATGGGATTAAATTTTGTATGATGGGACCCAGGATAATAATTGTCGAACTGAAAGAAAAGTAATGTAAACCAATGGTCGTAAAGGGCGGTCATTTTTAATCCTGAGAACTCAGGACTACACATGCAAACCGTTGTGCGGCACTGTAAAAGACGAAACTGACAAATAAATCATAACATAAAAAATACAATGGAGAATCAGGATTTGAAAATAAACACCAGGACCGTTTGGATTTTAGTAATTGGCAACTTCTTACTGACCATCATTGGTGCTTTAGCAAAAATCGCGCATTGGGAATTTTCACAGATATTCCTGATAGCTGGATTAATGTTCTTCTTCTCAGCATGGATAATTATTTTTAGTGAAATGGTGAGGAACAAAATCTATAACAAGACATTCTGGGTTATGACTATGTTCATTATGCCCTGGATAGCGATAATTTTATATTTGATTCAAAGAAAGAAGCTTATCAGACTTGGCAAAAAATTTTAAACCGACTGATATAGAATGAAAGACTACTGAACAACAATGATATACGGAGAAGATTGGGAAAAGATTAAAGAATTGGAGAATTAACGTTGCCTAACTGGAGTCAGCAATATGTTTCCTTTATCGAGATACAGGCAAAGCGATGAGATTCCTTAAAGTCGCAGCACATCAATAATGGGTTCATGCCTTCCATACTCACTGTAGTGCAACGTCATTGCGATGAGCCCCGATGCTTCGGGGCGACGAAGCAATCTCCGGATAGCCGTGACAGACTTTAATTGAATAAAAATTGAAAGCAATCCCTGAATTTCGGGAGAAATTATCTGGACGGGATTGCGGTGCAAAGCACCGCGGACCCTTTCATCCTGAGGGGGCCGAGTGTTAATAAATAGCCCGGTGGGCTGTTTTAGCGAGGAGCCTGTTAGTGTGGAGAAGTTACCGAAGGGATTGATCACGACTTTTCAGTCGTGATCGGACCCTTTCATCCTGAGGTAACCCAGCAACAGAATACAAAA
The DNA here is from genome assembly GCA_046706585.1 of Bacteroidales bacterium. Classification (GTDB taxonomy): domain Bacteria; phylum Bacteroidota; class Bacteroidia; order Bacteroidales; family VadinHA17; genus JBJKPH01. Next base: position 4,089 of record JBJKPH010000388.1, read on the forward strand.
TGCTGCCATCTGGCAGCATTTCTTTATTTAATCCTATAGCTTTTGTTAGCAAGCTACCAGCGCTTTCGGATTAAATATGAAAAGGCATGAGTTTCAAGCTCATGCCTTTTTGTATTCTGTTGCGGTGCGGACGGGACTCGAACCCGCGACCCCCGGCGTGACAGGCCGGTATTCTAACCAAACTGAACTACCGCACCATGGTCGTTAGCGGTGCAAAAATAACTATTTTTTTATTCTGCAGAAATATTTTGTTATAATTATTTTCTTTAGATTTCCTTTAGAATTAATAATTTAAATTGCAGTATGAAAATCCTGATAGTAGAGGATGAGATTGAATTATTGATCGCAATAAGTAATTTTCTTACGAAGGAAAATTATATATGCGAATTAGCTGAAAATTATGCTAATGCTAATGATAAACTTTCAATATATGAATATGACATCATCCTTCTTGATATCACATTACCTGATGGAAACGGACTGGAATTGTTAAAAAGCATCAAAAAACATCAGAAAAAAGCCGGAATAATTATTATTTCAGCAAAAAACTCACTTGATGATAAGATTCATGGCCTTGATCTTGGCGCAGATGATTATATCACAAAACCATTTTATCTAGCTGAACTTAACTCGAGGATCAAAGCAGTTCTGAGGCGAAAACAATTCGACGGCACAAATATTCTGACTTTTAACGAAATATCCGTTAACACCGAAAGTAAGTCTGTTACTATTACCGGGAATGCAATAGCTCTTACAAAAAAGGAATACGATCTCCTTTTGTTCTTTTTGATAAATAAGAACAGAGTACTTACAAAAGAAGCTATTGCCGAGCATCTCTGGGAAGATAACATTGACCTGGCCGACACTTTCGACTTTATCTATACGCATCTTAATAACCTCCGGAAAAAGATAAGAACCGCCGGAGGAACAGACTATATAAAAACTTTATACAGCATGGGTTATAAATTCACGGATCAATGAAATTCCTGGCGAAAATAAACCGCAATTATCTTATCCCTTTTGCCATCGCTCTTGTTGTTGTGACTGTTATGGGTTATGTTATCCTTAAAATAATAATTGAATATGGCGCAAAGGAAAAACTTCTCTCTAAAGAGTACCTGATTGAACAGCAAATAAGAAACACCGGTGAAATACCGAACCTCCATCCTATAATCGAAGTTCAAAAGGCAGAAACGGAACCAGATATAAGTTCTTCATTAAAAAGAGTGACTATAAGAAACGAAATGGAAAAGGAAGATGAAATATATCTTGAATACTCTTCTAAAATCAATATTGCCGGTTCATGGTACGTTGTAAAAATCCGCCAGTCCACGTTTGAGAATGAAGATCTTATACTTATCCTGGCGCTTACACTCTTCATTTTGCTGTTTTCAGCATTTTTAATCTCCTACTTTTCAACGAGAAAGTTGAACAGGACGGTCTGGTCAGGTTTTGAACATAATCTTCATGAAATTGAAAGTTACAGTCTCAGACTTAACACGGACATTTTGCTTCAGGAATCTGACATTGAAGAGTTTGAACGACTTAACAATGTAATAACTGATTTTACATCAAGGCTGAAGTCTGATTATTCGTTGCTTAAAGAGTTCACTGAAAATGCCTCACACGAAATTCAGACTCCTCTATCAATTGCACTGATGAATCTTGAAGAAATACTTCAACACGATATAAAAGAAGATGTTTTTAACAAAGTTGTGTCTGTGATTAATTCTATAAAACGTCTTGCTGCACTAAATCAGAGTCTTATTCTCCTGGCAAAAATCGAAAACCTGCAATTTGGTTCCCACTCTGAAGTATCACTCAATGAAATAATATTACGAAAGAAGGAAGAATTATCAGCGTTTCTTGAAGCGAAAAACGTGAAAGTAGAAATTAAGGCTGAGGGAGATTTTTTGATCCTGATGAATGAATATCTGGGAGATATATTAATAGCGAATCTTTTAACCAACGCAATCAATCATAACATCAAAGGAGGAATAATTAAAATATTAATTAAACCGGGAATTTTGAGAATATGTAACACCGGTGAAAATAATAAGCTGACCAATAAGACTGTTTTTAACAGGTTTGTCAGCGGCAATCAGAAATCACCAGGTCTTGGTCTTGCTATCGTCAGGCAAATATGCGAAACAAATAACCTGGATGCTCAGTATGCAAAAGATAAACTCCATTGTTTTACGATAAGCATCAAATCATAAAAAATGCATTTTTATAGACTGGCACCATCCTTGTTTGTGAACAACACGGGTGCTACAATGATAATCTGAAATCACAGTAGCTACATACACTACCCTGCAATTAATGTCATGTATAAATAAGTTTTCTTTAAAATTCCTTTAGAAATGGTATATAGATTTACTCTGTAAATAATTAAATACAGAGCATATGAAAACTACGAAATTAATCCTGGCAGCAGTATTATTCATTGGTTTTACTGCATGTGGCCAGTCAGTCAAAGATGTTCCCGGATCTATTAAATCGTCCTTTACAAAAAGATTTCCCAACGCAACTAATGTCAAATGGGGCAAAGAAAATGAAAATGAATGGGAGGCTGAATTTAAAATTGATGGTAAAAACTATTCTGCCAATTTCAACAACACGGGAGAATGGGTTGAAACAGAGTACCAGGTCAAAGCCAATGAGCTTCCTCCTGTAGTTAAAGCTACTCTTGCCAATGAATCGAAAGGAGCACGAATTAAAGTGTCAGAAGTATCCGAAACAAAGGAAGGAAAGTTTTTTGAATTCGTTTACAGTGACGGAGAAGATGAAACAGAACTCATTATCGATAATGCCGGTAATGTTGTTAAAAAGGAACAGGTAGACGAAGAGAATGAAAACGATGAGAAGGAGGAGAAATAGTTAAAAAGTCATGCTTTACTTTTTACTAAAAAATGGTTTAAAAATCTGTTTTAAATGATTATTTAAAATGCCTGCAAGGATAATTATTTTATCAGCAGGCATTTTCTTCATCCGAGCACCCAACCTTTCTCATCCTGTTTAATCTTTATAATTACAAAACCTTGCAGTTAGCATATTTGGATACAAGGGGACTTATTAAGAAATGCATCAGGAATGACACTGGCGCTCAAAAGGAATTATATAACCGCTATGCACCAAAGATGATTAGCGTTTGTCATCGTTATGCCGCGTCAATAGAGGATGCTGAAGACATATTTCAGGAAGGTTTCTTGAAAATATATGAGAATATTAATCAGCTAAAGAACCATGATCTGATTGAATGGTGGATGAAGAAAATATTTATTAATGAAGCATTAAGACTCTACAACAGTAAAAAGCGGATTAGCCTGGTCGAAGATATGTCGGTAATAAAACCTTCTTTGGAAACAGAATATGGCGTATCTGAAAAACTGGGTACAGATGAGATAACCCAACTGATACGAAAACTCCCTGACAAGATGCGTATAGTATTTAATATGTATGTTATTGAAGGCTTCAGTCATTCTGAGATTGCAACCTTGCTTAATATTTCAGAAGGAACTTCCAAGTCAAATCTTCATGATGCGAGAAAAGCGCTGCAAAGAAAAATCTCTGCACTTGAAAGAATAAGATTATTAGGCTGAATGGATGTCAGAACAGATAAAGAATTTGATGATCTTCTGAAGAAACGCTATGAAGATCATACCATCAAACCCGACAGAGAACTGTGGGAAGGAATAAATACGCGTCTTTATCAGAAAAAAACAGACAGGAATATACATAAGGTCAGACAATTAAAAATTGCTATATCTGCTGTTGCTGCAATACTTGCAGGTGTAATTGTTTATTCCTGGATCAGGACACGGGAAATCAAAAATGAAACGCAAATCATTTCTGAAATTTCTGTTATTTCAGCTCCTGATAAAAATAAGAATATTCTGACCTCTGACCTTAATAACAAGATATTTGATGAAAAAACAGAGTACTTAAATACAACTCCAAATAAAAAAGAATTCTTAGCGATAGAGGAAACTTCTGAGTCATCTGAGAAATCCATAATACTTTCCCCTGATTCATATGATAACCGGACCGCATTAAAAACATCACGGGAACTTAAGGATATATCATCAAAAACGAACAATACGAATCAACCTGCAACTGATATAAAATATCCGTATCATAAACAGGCCTTTTCAGGTAAAATCAAAGGACTTGATGTATCAGTTTTGTCCGGGATGGTAATGTCGGATAATAACAGATCGAAAGATACCAGGAAAGTTGATCTTATTGATATCGGAGGTATGGTTGACAAATCAGACAGGCATGAATTGATATTATCAGACATTGGTTATGGATCTGACCAGCCTGTAAAAAGTGCATCAGTAGGTAACGGCAGAAAACTCTTCCCCTTTTTCATCGAGGGAAGCATTACCCCTGAACTATCCTACCGGGCACTTTCTGTAAATAATAAATACAGCCTTCCCGATTATGGCAAGTCCTATTTTAACCAGGCAGAAAGACCCGATTTTACTTTCTCTGCAGGAATCTCGGGAGGATTTGGAATAACTGATAAATTAATCTTAAAGTCAGGTGTCTATTATTCCCGGTACTCATATACAATGAAGACCGAAGCCTTTAATCTGATAAAAACAGGCTCAAACGGTTACCTTGTTTATACTTCTTCCGGTGCGGTGAACATAACACTTATATCATCAGATTCGCTGTCAAAAGAATCGTTTGTGAAATCCTCTATCGATTTCTCTTTTGTAAATGTCCCACTGACGGCAGAATTTCATTTGAGGAATAATTACTTTTTAGATATTGGATTGAATTTAAGTATGCTTGCAGGGCAGAATATGAACTGGCAGGCAGAAGATTATGATGGAAATTTTTCCGATACATCCGCTGATCAGATAGATGGGCTTGAATTTAGCAGTCTGAGTATGAAAATAGGTCTAGGTAAAGAAAAATATTTAACGCGTCAATTATCCGTTTTAATAAATCCGTCTGTCAGAATTAATCTGACTTCCCTTAATAAAACAGTACCTGTTAAGTCCTACCCTTACTCCCTGGGTTTAAATGCAGGCCTGAGATATTATTTTGATTAAACAAATTGTTCTCCAATGGAAATAAATTGTACCCCACCCAACCTTTTCAGCCGGCGATAATCTTTATTATGATGAAAGGCCGAAACTAATTTTTAAATCAATAAATTATTAAGAGATGAGAACATTAAAAAAAGTAAATCCGTTGATGGTTATGGCTGCCATACTGTTAATAGGATCAGGCTGTGCCAAAGATTCAAATTTACCTAAATCGTCAGTGCTTGCTTTAGATCTTTCAACGGTTAAAAGTACTGCATTAACCAATGCGGGGACAAAAGGAACAGTAGCCAGTACATTTACATTGAATTCAGCTAAAATCAGTATTGCAGATCTGGTCATTGAGGAAAATTCAGGCAATGATGTTGAACAACAGGGTGACCATAATGACGGTGGCAGTGATGTTGAGAATAATTCAGAAAATGAAACAGACGAGAAAAATGGAGATGTTTCGCTCCCGGGCCCCTATTTGCTGGATGTGTTGGATGGCTCATTATCAATAGACCAGGTAGCTGTTTATCCTGGCACATTTAAAAAGGTAGATTTTAAGTTTAATATCAGCAATGAGGCAGCCTTCGGAGGCAATTCAATTGTTGTGAAAGGCAGCTATCAGAAAACTGACGGCACTGTTCTTCCTTTCACCCTCAGGTCAGATTTCAGCCAACAGGTCCAGCTTCCTATTGCCGGCGGAGGTGTTACTGTAGCTGCAAACAGTACTGTTACAATAACAATCTTACTTGATATTCAAGCATGGATAAATAATATTGACCTTTCCGGTGCAATTATAACTAACAATGAAATTATAATTGATAAAACCATTAATGCCGACTTATTAAATCTTTTTGAAGCAAATCTGGCATCATCGATTGAAGTAGAAGATTAATATTTATAATCACTTACATTTTTCTTGAATTTATTAACTGATTCCCCTGGAACTGTTTTAATAGGAATTCCCGGGTTTAATAGATATTAAAATGTATAAAAGCAGACTATCAGGATCAGTTTCTGGTATATTACTAATGTTGATGTTAATTTCAATAAGGGCTGAGGCTCAAAATGTCACTATAAGCGGATATGTCAAAGATGCTGCAACGAAAGAATCATTAATCGGTGCGTATATATATTCTACCGGTACCCAAAAGGGCACATCAACAAACGAATATGGTTTTTATTCATTCACTCTGCTTCAAACAGACACAGTGAGTCTCTCCATTTCGTATATTGGATATTTAACTCAGGTTAGAAAGTTAAGGGTACAAGAAAACTCCAGACAGGATTTCTTTCTTGAAGCAGACTCAGCAAATCTTGGTGAGGTTATTGTTAACGCCGAACGTAATGACAACAATATTAATAAGCCGCAGGTTGGTGTGATAAACATTCCTGTTAAAGCCGTGGAAACGCTGCCTGTACTCGGAGGGGAAAGAGATATTCTCAAGACTATCCAGTTTTTACCAGGTGTTCAACAGGGGCAGGAAGGGACTACCGGATTCTACGTGAGAGGAGGCAATGCAGACCAAAATCTTGTTCAGCTCGATGAAGCAACCATCTATAATCCGAATCATTTGTTTGGACTTTTCAGTACGTTTAATGTCAATTCAATAAAAAGCATATCACTGATAAAAGGCGGATTCCCTGCCAAATACGGAGGAAGGTTAAGCTCGATCCTTGATGTAACCATGAAAGATGGTGATAAAGAAAATTTCGGGATTGAAGGAGGAATCGGGCTTTTATCTTCTAATCTGACTGTTGAGGGTCCTCTTGAAAAAGGTAAATCTTCATTTATTGTTTCCGGACGCAGAAGCTATATAGATCTTCTTGTTAAGCCGTTTATGCCTTCAGGAATAAATGGAACGACATATAGTCTCTATGATTTTAATGCAAAACTGAACTACGAATTAGGAAGGAATGATCATCTTTTTATAAGCTATTTTTCCGGCAATGATCATGCTGTTTACACAGCAGCAAATAGTCTGAATTTCAATATTGATTTTGGTAACACAACCGGAACGGTAAGATGGAACCATCTGTATGGCAGCAGACTTTTCAGCAATACATCATTCATACTTAATGACTACCACCTTGGCCTTGCGACAGCCCAGGGCAATTTTTATTCACTTCTTTATACCGGGGTGAAAGACGTTACATCCAAAACTGATTATACTTTTATTCCCGGACCGGATCATGAAGTAAAGGCAGGAATATCATATACATATCACACATTGTACCCAGGTGCCGTATCGGCAAAAATTCCAAAAAAAGGCAATCGCCTGGAACTTAACCGGGACAGTCTCAAGAAGATGTACTCGAATGAAATGGCATTCTATATTAGTGACGAGCTTAAAATGACTGACATCCTGAGCGTTACATATGGCTTGCGTGTCCCCGTATTCTTTTCAGAAAAAAAAACATATGCATTTACAGAACCAAGGCTGATATTAAAAGTATCACTTAATCCTGTAACTTCTATAAAGGCATCCTATACACAAATGAACCAGTTCATGCACCTGGTGCCTAACAGCACGGCCTCCCTTCCTACTGATATCTGGCTTACCAGCAATAAAAAAATAAAACCTCAGAATAGTACCCAGTACGCTTTGGGATTATTCAGGAATTTTAAGAATAACGAAATAGAAACAAGTGTCGAAGTTTATTATAAAACTATGAATAATCAGGTCTTATTTAAAGAAGGAACTCAAATTACATTGAATACAGACCTCAATGAGATTCTTGCGTTCGGGAACGGTAAATCTTATGGGATAGAATTCTTTGTGAAAAAAAGTTATGGTAAACTTACCGGGTGGGGAAGTTACACATTATCGAAGACAACTCAGAAATTCCCGGATCTGAATTATGGCAAGGAGTTTCCCTTTGCTTATGACAGACGACACAACCTCTCTGTTACAGCCAGCTATGAATTATCAAAAAACTGGACAGCTTCAGCCGACTTTACGTTTTATTCGGGCATGGCCTTTACTCTTCCTGCAGGCAGGTTAACTGTTGCAGATGACGGCTCGCTTTATGACGGAATTTATTATGATTATACTACCAGGAATAATTCCCGCCTGCGTCCATACAACCGTTTGGATATCGGATTTTCAAATGTAAAGCAGGTAAGACTGTTTGGTAAGTTGTGTCAAAGAGAATGGGCTTTCGGTGTATATAACCTCTATAGCCGTCAGAATCCGTATTTTGTGTACCTGACAATTGATGCTGTAACAAAACAGCCACAGGCAAAACAAGTCTCACTTCTTCCAATAATTCCAAGTGTTTCATTCAACTTTAAATTCTGATAAAATGAAGATGATAAATAAAAGGATATTCTTGGGGGCTCTTCTGGTTTCAATTTTCACAGGTTGTGTAAAAGACATAACAATTCCTCAGCCCGACTATACACCAAGAGCATCAATTCAATGTAGTCTCGAGTCAGGAACAGTTCCTAAACTGTTTTTCTACAGAACCATACCATATTTTGAAAATACCGGAGTTAGTCTTCATGATTTGTTTATTAAGAATGCCTTTGTCCAGATTAGCAGCCAGGATACTATTGATAATCTGCAAATTGATTCTACGTATAACTATATTAAATGTGAATACGAATATTTTTATAAAGGATCAGTCATTACAAGGGAAAACAGACAATATAATCTAAATATCTCCTACAATAATATTACCTATACTGCTTCGACAACTACAAATCTTCCGATTGTCAACATTGATAGTGTAGGATATACAACTCAGTTTAAAGACATTTACGGTGAGCATGAGGGTGTGATACCATATTTCCACGATATTCCAAATCAATCAAACTACTATAGGTATGAAATGACCCGGCTTGTTGATACTACAATGAAGTATAGAGAAGGTAAACTTAATAGTCCATGTATCGGCAGCGGGTCGGTAACAGTCATTGAGCTTGGAAGAAGTGTCTATAATGACCAGAGTTCATCGGGTGAACAGATGAAGCTGGTTATTGAGCCGGCTTATTCACATAGTGAAGGATTAAAAGGCTTGGTAAGGATTGAAACACTTGATAAAGTCACTTATGATTTCTTTTACCAGCTTGACCGGCAGAAGCTTGAGCAGACTAATCCATTTGTAGAACCTGTTTTTCTTACAAACGGGCAGTTTGGGAAAGATGCGTTAGGTTATTTTGGGAGCATTACTCGCAGCGTACCTGTTTTATTCGTCTTCCCAGAGTGATATTTTTTTCGACTGCGTAAATGATGCAATACTGAAATCAGGATGGATTAATAGTTATCATAGCCAACTTTAATAGATCATTGACAGGTTAAGGATAATATAAAATATTACTGTCCATATATGTTTAATGGCACACAACGCTTTGTCCGCCATAGTCCGCCAACCAGCGGACGAAGGCGGGCTTCTTTATCTGCCGGTATTCTCAAACAGGCTTCTGGTTGCCAGGTTATGTGCTCCACGGGAAGTAACTTCCTTATTTGCATCAAGCCTGAGCATATGATCCATGCCGGCTATTTCACAGGCAGTAAGATAAACCAGCCTGGTGGTCTTCAGCATCTTGACATAATCGACGTTGGCGGTTATATCCCGTGGTGTATGGTAGTCATATGTAAACCCGCTGAAAAACCAGACTGAAGGAATCCCAAACCTGATATGTGGATACTGGTCGCTTCTGAAATAGACCTGCTGGGGATGTGTAAGATTCGAATAGAGGTAATCAAAAGTGAAATTGATACCATACTTTTTGTTAACTCCCTGAATAGCCCCATCGAGTTCCGAACTGAGCAGATTGGAGCCCACAAGGTAAAGGCTGTCGCGACTGTTACGGGAGACCATATCCATATTGAGGCAGGCATCTATCTTTTCAACCGGGAAAGGCAGGTTATTGATAAAGTACTGTGACCCGATGAACCCCCTTTCTTCACCTGTGAACCATGCAACTATGACCGATCGCTTTACAGGTTCGGTGACAAGCGCCTGAGCTATCTCCATAAGTGCGACCGTACCGGATCCGTTATCATCGGCCCCGGCAATCACTTCTCCGTCACTTATTCCAAGGTGATCATAGTGGGCACAGATAACAATGTACTCATCCTTCAGGACCGGATCTGTCCCCTCAATAAGCCCCAATACATTTTTGGTAGTTGCCTGCTCTGTTTTTACCTCGACATTAAGTAAAATCCTGGCCTGTGTCAGCTCCCTTCCCTCGATGGTCCTGCCCTGCCTGGCAGCATAAAACATTTCGTCAATTTCATCTTCACCGATCCCTAACAAAGCTGAAGCGACAGAATGGTCG
>JBJKPH010000389.1:0-4073 GCA_046706585.1 Bacteroidales bacterium
CCCGGTACCGATCCCAAACTAAAGAGCCAGGTAGTTCTTATCGGTGGACATCTCGACTCATGGCATGGCGGTACAGGTGCTGCAGATAATGCTTCGGGATGCATCGTTATGATGGAGGCTATGAGAATTCTTAAGGCCCTGAATGTGCAGCCCCGTCGTACTATCAGGATAGCTCTCTGGGGAGGCGAGGAACAGGGACTGAATGGTTCAAGGGGATATGTCGAGAAATATATCCAGGACCAGAATGGTAAAAAACCGGGGTACGACCAGTTTGCTGCTTATTTCAATATGGATAACGGAACAGGTAAATTCAGAGGTGTTTACATGCAGGAGAATGAAATGGTAAGACCCATTTTCGAAGCATGGCTTAAGCCCTTTGAAGACCAGGGTTGCTCCACCCTTACCCTTCGCACAACAAGCGGAACCGACCACCTGTCGTTCGACGGAGTTGGGTTACCAGCCTACCAGTTTATACAGGATGGTATTGAGTATGGCCGTGGTTACCACACAGTTATGGACACCTATGAGAGACTGCTTATGGACGACCTGAAGTTTAACGCCGTTGTTGTTGCTTCACTGGCATACGATGCAGCAATGAGAGATGATGTACTGCCCAGGAAACCACAGATTGAAAGCCTGCAGAACAGGGGTGGAAGAAGAGGCTTCTGATTGAATAACGAATATTGAATATCGAATATCGAATTTCGAACCGGGGAACATTGTTTCCCCGGTTTTGTTTATTCAATTATAGTATAACCGGTATGATAATAGCCGACAGGTTCAGGGGGTATATGTTCGCATTCATTGCAACGATTGCAATGGCTAATGTATATGTATTCAGCAAGGCCTCCCTGAACGAACTCTCGCTGTATCAGTTTGGTTTTTACTGGTTCGGTCTGGCGATAGTATGGAATCTTGCCTATGCAATACCAACCGGTAAGATCAGGATTGTAAAGTCACTCGGACGTAACGAACATAAAGTACTTGTCCTGCAAGGATTTATGGAACTTATTGGCACTACTTTCTTCTTTATCTCGATAGAGATAACCACTAATCCTGCCGTGATGTCATTCCTCCAGAACATGGTGCCAATCTTCGTGATCATAATGGGATTATCGTTTCTTGGCGAGAGGTTCACTGTTTACGAGTTCATAGGTATTATTATTACTTTGGCAGGTGCTTTGGTTACAAGCTTTTCCGGCAATATAAAAAGTGAAGGGTTGTTTATCCCCGGAACCGGGTTTATGATAGCCTCCACCCTTTTTCTGGCTGGGACAACCGTGCTCTCAAAACGGTATATTAAAAAAATTGATCCCGTGCTGCTCAGTATAAACAGGTCTGTGTACCTTTTCATTGCATCCGCAATACTGATGTTAATTAAAGGTGAATCTTTCAAAATTTCAGAGACCGCGATTTTCAATACCGTTATAGGTTCGCTTGTCGGCCCGTTCCTTACGGCACTGTCAATCTATTCAGCCCTGAAATTTATCGAAGCTTCAAAATCAACTATTATACAAAGCTCGAAGGGATTTTTCGTTATTGTGGGGGCCTGGATATATTTCGGTACTATACCCCAGGGGTATCAGGTTGTTGGCGGATTGATAACCATACTGGGTGTTGTGACACTTATTACTGCCAGGGAAGCAGTTGTAAGGATTACTCGTACTGGAAAGCAATAGCTACAGTTCCTTTTCCTGTATGCAATCCCAAAGCGGGAGTCACATCCGAGAAAAAATCAGGTTCCTTCCCGGTAACAGACTTCATGATACCAATAAAATAATCGGCATCACCGGGCGATGCAACATGGGTGATAGCATAACCATACAGCCTTCTGCCGCTTACAGCCTTCCGCAACTTATCGGTAACCTTTCTCCTGTTGGCATTATAATTCATGGCTTTGTTAAGAAGTACAGCCTTTCCTTCACCATCAACAGAAATAACCGGCAGTATATTCAGCTTGTTGGCTATAAATCCCTTAAGCGGATTGACCCTTCCGCTCCTGATAAAATTCTGTAATGTACGGATACTTGCATAAAGAGAATGAGGCGTTATTTTTGAACTTACCGTTTTTACTATCTCATCATGAGACAACCCGCCGTCGACCATTTCAGCCGCCCTTTTTACCAGCAGACCAAGTCCGCCCGATATACTCTTTGAGTCAATTACTTCGATTCGTTTACCTGTCTCTTTCCCTACATGAGAGGCTGCCTGTAAGCTTGTACTGAACGTTCCGCTAAGATTTGCCGATATATGAATTGAAATAACGGAGTCATAATAAGTTACCAGCTGTGAATAGAGATTTATGAATGTGTTCCTCGATGGTTGTGATGTAGTAGGCGAATCAGTCGCTTCATCCTGGAGTTTGTAAAACTCATCCGGGTGCAGTGTCAGTCCGTCGAGATAATGACTTCCGTCAATCTCCAGGTTTAACGGCACCTTGAATATCTGGTATTTTGATATTATTTCATCCGGCAGATCACATGTCGAATCGGTTACGATGGCAATACTGTATTTTCTCCGGTGGGCAGCCTCGTATTGTTTCTGCATATCTTCAACCTTCTGGAAAGTCACCTTGCCGACCGAACGGATCTCCCTGAAAAGATCTGCCGGCGAATTTGTGTGGACATGAAGCCTGGTCCGCGATTCGGATCCGGCCACAACAATTGAATCTCCATACCTTTCGAGCAGTCCTTTAAGCCCTGGCCGGTCGATTTTATTTCCCTCAAGCATTGCCTCAGTGCAGTATCTTTGTACGGGAACAGTATCAGGCACCTCTTCAACCAGCAGCGATCCCTTTATTTCATTTGACATCTCCACAATATGCCTTACGTTCCTCCCCTTGATAATATCCATCATCCCTTCAAGGAAAAGGACAAATCCTTTTGCTCCGGCATCGACCACATTCGATTTTGCCAGTATTGCCAGTTTCTGCTTCGTATTTTCCAGTGACAGTATAGCCACCTCATAGGCACCTGAGAGCAGTTTTCTGAAATCATCGGCTATATGCCTGTGCTCATGAATATAATCGACCCATTCCCGTATAACTGTCAGTATCGTTCCTTCAACGGGGTTTGCCACAGCCTGGTAGAGATACTTGACTGATCTCTTCAGCGATTCAGCAAACTCACTGATCGATATCTCTACACAGTCGGTGATCTCCTCACTGAACCCATACAGAAACTGTGCAAAAATGATCCCTGAGTTACCTCTTGCCCCTGTCAGTGCCGCAATACCGATAGCATCGGCTGTTTTCTTGAAAGAATGATCGATCTGCAGGGAATCTGTTACGGTTCTGATGGTTGATGCCATGTTTGTTCCTGTATCGGAATCGGCAACCGGAAAAACATTCAGCCTGTTGATATCGGCCTGGTTATCAATTATTTTCCTGGCTCCGGCCATGAACATAAAATAGAGGTTTCTCCCGTTTATATTTTCAAGTTTATTCATAAATCCTACCCAAAAGAGAGTGCAAAGATATAACTAATATATTATCAAGGATTAAGGTTGTTGATAATTATTGATCCAATCCGGTCATTGACAGTTGTATTCTCTTTCTCTGAATGTCAACTCCTATAACCTTTACGGTTACATGCTGGTGCAATTTGACAATATCGTTCGGATCTTTTACAAATCCGCTGCTCATGTTAGATATATGTACCAGACCGTCCTGTTTAACACCTACATCCACGAAGGCTCCGAATTTTGTAATATTGGTTACTATCCCCGGAAGTATCATTCCTTCCCGGAGCTCTTCCATTGAACGATAATCGGCGAACCTGAATTCTTTTATCTTCGATCGCGGATCGCGGCCAGGCTTATTCAATTCTTCAATAATATCCTTAAGTGTCGGCAGTCCGGTTTTGCCATCGACATATTTTTCCGGTTTTATTCCCGTACGTATTTTCTTATCGTTCATCAGGTCAGGCACCTTTACTCCCAGGTCAGCTGCCATTTTCTCAACAATATGATAGCTTTCGGGATGAACAGCGCTTGCGTCAAGAGGATTATCAGCATTCCTGATCCTCAGGAATCCTGCCGCCTGCTCAAATGCCTTCTCTCCCATTCTTTTTACT
>JBJKPH010000390.1:0-3400 GCA_046706585.1 Bacteroidales bacterium
GGTGATGCTATATAATAGACATAACCTCCTGCAGGATCTATACATGAGATGTTAATAACATCAAAATCGCCCTTTGTAACCAGGTTCATCTCAGATCCGTCACGGGAAACCTTGTAAAGATGTGTCCAACCGTCGCGTTCACTGGTCCAGGTAAAGTATTTCTCATTATCAAGCCACATTATATTGTCATGTATATTCAAAAATGCTTCGTCCTTATCTGTAAGAATATTCTTCAGATCCATCGTTCCTGCATCTCCTACCCAGACAGTGTTTGTATTCTGTTTCCTGTTAAGCTGTTGTATCATTACCTCGTTTGAGTTAGGAATGAAGTCCATCCTTGCGATATAATTGTTCCTGGGATCGCCCGGCACATCGAACCACATTGTCTTTCCGCCTTCCGCCGGTATCACACCCACTTTTACTGCAGAATTGGTTGTGCCTGCTTTGGGATAAGGCAACGGAATTGGCACTGAATACACCGAATCGACATTATCGATCAGGTAGAATACACCTGTACCCTTTGTATCCGATTGCCAGTATGCGATTGTTTTACCATCGGGACTCCACCGGAAACCGTCACGGCAATCAAGCTCTTCTTCATATACCCAGTCAAAAGTACCATTGATAATATTGTCGCACCCGTCGAAGGTGATCTGGTTGATCTTTCCCGACTCAAGGTCTTCGACATATATGTTGTTCTTGCTCACATAGGCTACCCTTCGCCCGTCAGGAGAGAACTTGGCAAACATCATGGTTGTCCTTTCAACACTCTTACCCAACTGTTGAAGTTTTCCGCTTTTCAGGTCAAGAACCCAGTAGTCACCCCTTGTATTATACCTCCAGACCCTCCTTGTATTTGTAAAGATCATCAATTTTGTATTGTCATCGGACCATATGTAATCTGCAATTCTGAGCGGATCATCTGCTCCCTCAGGCACCAGTCTTTCTGCAGGTATCAGCACTTTCCTTTCACCTGTTGCAGCTTCATATCTTACAATGTCGACAGCCCCGTTAGTACTGTTGTATTCAAGGGTTGAATAACCCTCATTATCTTTCATCCACCTTACTGATCCATATCTTTCCTGTCCGTATATACGGTTTTTATATATGTCTTCCAGGGTCAGTTCACCGGGATAATCACGGGCTATAACCTGCTGAAGAGTGAGGAGTTCAAGTAAGAAAATGACTGCAATGGCTGAAAGGACAATTTTTTTCATATCAAAGTTTTTTATCGGGACCTAAAAATAATAGCTGAAATATACAATTTTTTACTCTGTATGCTGCCCTGACATTCCAAAAACCCTGAGTTACGATGTATTAATGGAGCTTCGCGGGGCAATTGCAGGCCGGAAGCATTACCTTCTCCGGGTTAATACACTGGTTTTATGACATTTATGCAATGAGAAAATTTGCGTAATTTTGAGCAAAAATTGTTAAATTTGCAACTTGGATTTTCCGAAGGAGAATTTTTCTTATTTAAAATAAATTTTTTATGTCCGAGATTAAAAGAGTTTACACTTTTGGCAATAAGAATGCCGAAGGTAATGCAGGTATGAAGAACCTGCTAGGGGGGAAAGGTGCAAACCTTGCTGAAATGAATCTTATAGGTGTTCCGGTACCTCCCGGTTTCTCCATTACTACCGAGGTATGTACCGAATATAACCAGTTCGGTAAAGACCATGTGGTTGAAGTATTAAAGACAGATGTTGAATCGGCAATTTCAAACATTGAGCAGATAATGGGTACGAAATTCGGTTCAAAAGAGAATCCCTGCCTGGTATCGGTGAGGTCGGGAGCAAGGGTATCTATGCCGGGTATGATGGATACAGTCCTAAACCTTGGCATGAATGATGATGCAGTTATCGGGCTTGCCGGCAGAACCGGTAATGAAAGGTTCGCATGGGACTCATACCGCCGTTTTGTTCAGATGTACGGAGATGATGTGCTTGGTATGAAACCTGAATCTAAAGAGGATGTGGATCCTTTTGAAGAGATCATAGAAGAGCTAAAGCTTGATAAAGGCTATATTAATGATACCGATCTGGGTGTTGATGACCTGAAGGAACTGGTGGATAAATTCAAAGCAGCAGTAAAGGAAAAAACCGGTAAGGAGTTTCCGGTAGATCCGTGGGAACAGTTGTGGGGTGCAATATGCGCTGTATTCGACAGTTGGATGAATGACAGGGCAATTTATTATCGTCAGATAAACCAGATCCCTGAAGAATGGGGTACCGCAGTTAATGTACAGGCGATGGTATTTGGGAATATGGGATCAAAATCAGGTACCGGGGTTGCTTTCTCACGTGATGCAGGTACCGGAGAAAACCTTTTTAACGGTGAATATCTTATTAATGCACAGGGTGAGGATGTTGTGGCCGGAGTAAGGACACCTCAGCAGATTACCATTGAAGGTTCACGCCGCTGGGCAGTTCTGGCCGGTTTCACTGAGGAAGAAAGACGCGATGAATATCCGTCACTTGAAGAGGTTATGCCCGATGTGTATAATGAACTTTTTGATACACAAAGAAAGCTTGAAGACCATTATTCAGACATGCAGGATATGGAATTTACCATTCAGGATGGTAAACTTTGGTTATTGCAGACAAGGAACGGGAAACGCACCGGTGCGGCTATGGTCAAGATTGCTATCGACATGCTTAAGGAGGGAAAGATAGATGAAAAGACAGCCCTGCTACGCCAGGAGCCCAATAAGCTGGATGAGCTTCTTCACCCGGTATTCGATAAGGATGCTATAGCAAAAGCAAACGTTGTAGCAAAAGGCCTTCCGGCATCTCCCGGGGCAGCAACCGGCCAGATCGTATTTTTTGCAGACGAAGCCAATAAATACAAAACCTCAATCCTGGTGAGGATCGAGACATCACCCGAAGACCTTGAAGGAATGAACATTGCAAGGGGTATCCTCACTGCGCGCGGTGGAATGACATCCCATGCGGCAGTAGTTGCCAGGGGTATGGGCAAGTGTTGCGTATCAGGTGCCGGCGGACTATATATCGATTACAAAACCAGGACCATGAAAGCCGGTGGAAAGGAATTCAGGGAAGGTGACTGGATATCTCTGAACGGTTCAACAGGTGAAGTATATGAAGGAAATATAGAAACCATCGATCCTGAACTTGGAGGCGATTTCGGCGAAATAATGAAGCTTGCAGACAAATACACAAAGATGTCGGTACGTACAAACGCCGATACACCGCATGATGCAGAAATAGCCAGGAATTTTGGTGCACAGGGAATAGGCCTGTGCCGTACCGAGCACATGTTCTTCGAAGGCGAAAGGATCAAGGCTATGAGGGAGATGATACTGGCCGACAATGAGAAAGCCAGGAGAAAATCACTGGAGAAGCTTCTCCCCTACCAGAGGGAGGATTTTGAAGGGATC
>JBJKPH010000391.1:0-13805 GCA_046706585.1 Bacteroidales bacterium
TACCATTCCTGTGCAAGGCTCAGAGCTGCTATGGCAGCCTCCTGTACGGGGAGGAACATACCTGAGTCGATATTGCTCTTTACCCTGAGTATATAATCGATATACCGGCTGTTACCTGCTACCATACCAACCCGCCAGCCGGCCATGTTGTGTGATTTACTCAGAGAATTAAGTTCAAGTGCCGTTTCCATTGCATTTTCGACTGACAAAATACTGACAGGTGTTTCATTCAGTATAAAGCTATAGGGATTATCGTTCACCACCAGTATATTATGCTTCAGGCCAAAATCGACAAGTCTTGAAAAGAGTTCTTCGGACCCGGGCTGGCCTGTTGGCATGTTCGGATAGTTAACCCACATCATTTTAACACCTTCAAGATCCGAGTTTTCTATTGCTTCAAAGTCAGGCATCCAGTCATTCCCCGGTTTCAGGTTGTAGTGGATACAGTGTGCCGAACATAATCTTGCTGCTGTCTCGTAGGCAGGATAGCCCGGATCAGGTATAAGCACACCATCGGACCTGTTAAGAAATGCCATGCTTATATGCATGACGCCTTCTTTTGATCCCATAAGTGGCAGTATCTCACTCTCAGGGTCAAGTATTACACCGTATTTCGTTGCGTACCAGCCCGAAAATGCCTTCCTCAAACCGGAAATACCCCGATAGGGCTGATACCTGTGCGAATCTTCATCAAAGACCTTTTCCGATGCTACAGTTTTTACTTCACCTGGGGGAGGAATATCAGGACTCCCTACTCCCAGGTTTATCACATCTATCCCATTCCGGATCAGCTTTCTGATCTGGTCAAGCTTTACTGAAAAATAGTATTCACCAATTTTGCTTAACCTCTCTGCCGGCTTAACTTCCATAAAATTGTTCTTTATATATAAAAAAAAAGTCCCGCAATCTGCGGGACCCTGTTAATTCCATATATGTATATCCTTCCCGCTTACTCCGTATCTATGAAGTAATAATAGTAAGCGTTAAAAAATATACCTGTCATCATCATTTAGTACAAATCTATGCGACAAATCTAGCTATATTATTAATAATATCAAGCAGACAATTGAAATAATTTATTTTTTTTTACCTTTTGCATCTATTCTGAAAGTAAATTATGCCATGAATGAGAACAACTGAGAGATACAGGAAGACTATTGAATATTTTGTTGAGCACCGGCCAATTGCTGAAACAGAACTGATATATACCGATCCTTACGAATTGATAGTATCTGTTATTCTTTCGGCACAGTGTACCGATAAGAGGGTAAACATGATCACTCCTGCACTATTCAGAAGATTTCCTGATGCCATCGAAATGTCTGAAGCAGAACCAGGGGAGATATTCGAATATATTAAGTCGTGCTCCTACCCGAATAATAAGGCAAAAAACCTGAGCGGGATGGCCAGGATGCTGGTAAAGGAGTTTGGGAACGAAGTACCACCGGATGTTAATGAACTTCAAAAATTACCTGGTGTCGGGAGAAAGACCGCCAATGTTATAGCCTCGGTTATTTTCAATAAACCCGTAATGGCAGTAGACACACATGTATTCAGGGTTGCTGCAAGAATTGGCCTGACTAACAATGCCAAAACTCCGCTGGCAGCAGAGAAACAGCTCACAAAGAACTTTCCGGAAAATATAATACCTCTGGCCCACCACTGGCTTATCCTTCACGGGCGATACGTATGCAAGGCACGTAAACCGTTATGCAATGAATGCGGTCTTACAGATTTCTGTAAATACTTCAACAAGAGCCGGAAGGTTGGAAATTTATAGTCATTTAAACGCAAAATAGTTACTTTTGCGTGCGTCAAAACTTGGTACATTCAATTAATATGGAATGGAAGAAAGAATAACTTATGAAGTACTGCTTAGGCAAAACGGGGAATTGCAGAAGCAAATAGAGGATCTTGAAGAGAAACTTCTTACGGTTTATTCTGAGGCTTATACCGAAGGTGAAGAAACCGACGATATAACAGTTGCTTACAACAGAATAATGAATGGTCTGGATGAAACCAGTAATATGCAGGAAAATATCAGGAGGGAAAAATCTTACTTCGAAACACTGTTCGAGTATGCCCCTGAAAGTATTGTCCAGACATCCATCGACGGAATGATAATGAGGGTAAACAAGGAGTTCACTAACGAATTCGGGTATACGAGTGAAGAAGCAGTGGGCGAGTCAGTCTATGAATTAATTGTCCCTGAAGAAGTCCGTGATGAATCAAGGGAGATCACAAAAAAGGCATCCAGAAATGAAACAATATCTATCGAAACTGTGAGGATGAGAAAGAATGGTGAAAGGATATATGTTTCCCTGTTGGTCAGACCTATCCGGATTGATAAGGAAACAGCAAGCCTGTATGCCATTTACCGGAATATATCACAAAAAAGAAAGGATACTGAAACAAAGGAGGTAATATTCAACATCTCAAACATAGCGCTTAAACAGAATGAATTTACCGACATATATGCTGAGATAAACAAGGAAATAGTAAAGATATGGAACACTAAGAATTTCTATATTGTTCTGTATAACAGAGATAGTCACACACTAACTCTCCCGTTTTTCGTTGACGAAAAAGATTCTTTCACTGATATTCCTGCAGAAAAAACTATTACGGGATGGCTTATCAGGCATAAAAAACCGGTTCTGCTCAGGTTGGATGAGATAAATGCTCTTGAGGAAAAAGGTGAAATTGGACTCGTGGGAACACCCTGCATGATATGGATGGGCGTGCCACTGGTTGTTGAGAATGAGATCATCGGAGCAATGGTACTGCAGGATTATGAAAATGAGAATGCCTTTTCGGAAGAGGACCTGCTGCTTTTAAACCATATCGGTAACCAGATAGCCCTGGCAATCCAGAGGAAAACTCTGATGAATAATCTGATCGAAGAAAGAAAAAAAGCAGAGGATACAGCAAAGCTGAAACAGCAGTTCATGTCAACAATGAGCCATGAGATAAGAACGCCATTGAATGAGGTAATAGGAATAACCAACCTTTTGTTACAGGGCAATCCCCGCGAAGACCAGATGGAATATATCAAAACACTCAGGGTTTCAGGAAATCATCTTTTGACACTCGTTAATGATGTGCTTGATTTCACTAAGATCGAATCAGGCATGATTACATTTGAAAAGACCCAGTTCAGTCTGAAAAATTTTATTAACGACCTAAAGAGATCATATTCTTTCAGGAGCGACGAGAAAGGTCTTGATTTCAGGGTAAAATATGATGAGAACCTGCCATCTGAAATAATCGGCGATTCAATACGGCTGAACCAGGTACTTACAAACCTGCTTTCCAATTCATTCAAATTTACATCGTTAGGATTTATAGAGTTGTCTGCCAGGCTGATAGAAAAAAATGACAGGTCGGCCAGAATTGAATTCTCAGTTGAGGATACAGGTATCGGTATTCCTTTAGATAAGCAGGAGACCATTTTCGAAAATTTTACGCAGGCAGCGGACGATATCACAAGAAAATACGGAGGAACAGGACTTGGCCTTTCGATATGCAAACGACTGATTGAGTTGCAGGGAGGCCATCTGAGGGTAAACAGTACAACAGGTAAGGGTTCCAGGTTCTATTTTACATTAAGCTTTGGCATAGGGGAGATAAAAGTGGCACCTGTTGCTTCAGAGAACGAGCAGGATGAAAAGTATGATGAACTTGTCGATAAAAAAATTCTTATAGCTGAAGACAATAAGATAAATTTCTTTGTTGCTAATAAATTCCTCACAAAATGGGGGATCAGGGTAACGCATGCCGAAAATGGTGAGATTGCACTTGATCTGCTGAAAGACAATGATTTTGACCTTGTACTGATGGATCTGCATATGCCTGTGATGGATGGCATTGAGGCAACTAAAATAATAAGATCATCCGATGATACCAGGATAAGGGAAATGCCTGTTGTAGCACTTACTGCAGCCATTATGTCGGAACATCAGGATAAGATCGAGGGTTTGAAGATCAATGATTATATATTAAAGCCTTTCAAGCCGCGTGAGCTATACACGAAGATTCTCGCACACGTTAAGAAGTAATCAATACAGGGTAATTAATCACGGTGGGCCTGCAGGGTATTTACCTGATACAATACCTGGAAATAAGATCAGAGGCTCTGTTATCTCCTAACCTTAATGCCTGCTTCAGATCATGGCATGCATCCTCTGTCCTGCCCATCCTGATGAGGGCATATCCCTTATTATAATATGTGGCACCATTATAGGGATCTATATCAAGAGCCATTGAATAATCTGCAACAGCAAACTCCCACGACCGTGAAGCAAAATATGCATTACCCCTGGATACGAAAACAGATGCATCTCCGGGGTTGTTTTCGACATTCTCAGACAGATATTTCAATGCCCTGGAATACTGCCTGCCACCAAGTGCAAGTTCGCCGGCTGACTCCAGAGCGTCCCTGTCGTCCGGGAACAATTCAAGGTATTTATCGGCTTCGAGCAAACCTTCCTCCCGGTCACCCATCTTTCCAAGGCACTCTGACAGATAAAGCAACAGTTCTGGTCTGTCGGGGAAAATATTCATTGCTTCCTTAACTTCATTAACAGCCTCCGTATATCTTTCGCTTTGCTCAAGTGCCCTGAAATAGTTTACATAAGCCTTATACTTATCATATCCCCCTTCGATAGCCAGACCAATCTTTTCTGCAGCTCCGGCAAGATCATTGCTTGCCATCAAAATTATTCCGTCCATATATAATGTTTCGGCCTTATCTGAATACATTCCGCGCAATCCGTCAGCTACTTCACGGGCCTCTCCCATTTTTCCCTGCCTTACCAGGTACTCAACTTCAGCAAGTCCCTCCTCAAGCTGGTTATACCAGTTCTTCTTCCAGAGATCCCTCCACTCAGGCGTATCTTCGATCTTACTAAGGTAATTGTCAAGCATCAACTCTTTCTCAGGCAGTTTGAACCCCGACATGAGATGGTTTTCAAGGTACGCCACAGCCCTCCTGCTGTTGCCTTCCGCTGCGGCCGACTCAGCCAGGCCGAGGTCTCCGGAATCCTTCATTAATCTGTTAGCCTCAATGAAGTCTTTTTCAGCAGCAATAAGATCTCCCTGTTTAAGATAGGCCTGGCCCCGCTTCAGAAACAGCCTGTAGTCTGATTCTGCTGTAATTGCATCCGTGCACTCGCTGATTGCCTGTTGTGTCATCCCTCTCCTGATATATGCTTCGCTCTGGAGCAGTCTCTCACCGGTATCCTGTCCTGAAAGTAAGAACACCTGTGCAAATAATACCAGTAATGACAAAATATACTTCATACCATCACTTATATTGGATTTCTACCGCACTGGCATTTTTTTCCGTAATAACATGTACAAATCCTGATAAATGCCTTAGCTCGATCCCTGATATTCTTTGTTCGTAAACATCACACTGATAGAAATATACTCCCGGTGACACTAGCTTACCTTTATATGTTCCGTTCCACATTATCTTCGGTTCTGAGGTCTGGAATATCATAAGGCCAGTACGGCTGAATATCTTGAAATCTACACTTTCAACAAGCCCCGATGTTTTCGCCTGCAGTATATCATTTATACCGTCGGAATTGGGTGTGAAAACGTTCGGGATCTCATAAAAATTACAGGAATCCACACAGAGCACTCCCGACATATTGCTCTCGTTACCGTTGAGGTCAAACGCAGATACTCCGTAACATCCTGCTACATATTCACCAGGATAATGCTTATAGCTGAAAATGTTCTTGTCGTTTATCGTCTCCAGCAGTGTAAGGGATTCATCGAAGTTGGCCCTGTAATAGATATTGTAACCCATAATATCATTATAGCATTCCTGGTCTTCGACCTGCCAGTTCAACTGGTTAAACAGGCTGTCGCAATCAGTAGACAGTGACAGTACAGGAGGGCATGGCGGTTCATTATCGTATGGGGTCATACATGCCTGCTGCGACAGGTTCTCAAGATATGATGGAAATGGCGGAGTAATGTATCCACCAATCGCCCTGACATAATAACAATATTCGGTGCCATTCACCAGTCCGGTATCTGCAAATTCTGTTACGTTGGTACTAAGCACCGAATCGAAAGTCATTGTATTTTCATTATATCTGAACAGATCATACCTGTTATTTAACCATGGCGTATTCTTTTCAATACTAAATTTCACTTTCCTGTCTCCCGGTGACAGTGTTATGAATTCTGATGAGGCGATTCCCGGGTCTCCTATCATAAATACGTTCCCCGGTTCGTTATTTATCAGCTCCACTTTGTAAATATAGGCTGTACCTGCAGTATTTAGCATACTGTCGGTCAAAGAACTGTCGACAAGCACCGGTGTGGAGAAAGAATTGATCAACTGGTATGAATCACCTGTAAATCCGGGTGACCTGTAGATATTATAAATGAAAGGTCCGGGAGCAGTAATCGTATCAGGTGTAATCCATGCCAGAAAGATCTTCCCTGAAACATCCGATGTCTGGACCACACTTACATTTGTGATCAGCGGTATTCCGGTTATTAATGTTGCTGTAAGCTCATTGGATGCCTTACTCTCCGATCCGGTAGGATAAACTGCCACTATCCTGTAGGTATATTCCTTGCCTGATTCAAGGCTCCCGCTTCCGCCTGTATCAATAAACTGCTGTGAACCGGATCCGCTCACATAGGCTATCTTTTCAAAACCGAGAGACGAAGGTAGTCCTCCGGAACATGAATCAGGAACGAAGGTAGTTGCCCCTTCCCTTCTGTAAATATTGAATCCCAGGATCGTATCAGCGGGGTATGGATCCCACGAAAGTCTGATAAATTTCCCTTCCGGATTTGCCGACAAAAGATTTGGAGAGGGTCCGGTCACATTTATCCTCACCATATTGATATCGACAAGTTCAATCTCCTCGTTATTATCTTCAGCCTTGAACAATACATCATAAGGCTGATCTCTCACCGTTTCGTAACCCGGCACCCATCTGAAGTGGTAAAGTGAATATCCCGGTGCCGATGAAATACTGTCAAACTCAGCAGGACAGTTGTCGAAGAGGAAGACACCGGATGTCGACAACATTGATACCAGATCTCCGTCGTTGTCTCTTGCCGTAACATCGAAGTCAATGGTATCGAGCGGTTCAACACATATATTGTTCAGACTGTCTATTTCAGGTGGTGTGTTATCGGTATCATAAACCTCTATCTGCATATCCCTTACAACTATCCCTATCTTCACTCCGGCACGCCACTCACTTATCTCGATAGCAACATTGTACTTACCAACTTCAACAGGTGCATCCCACACCAGGTCGCCTGTAATTTCATCAATATAAAAGCTTTTGCTTGCTTTGGGCAGTGTGTAATTCTCAATCGGCTTCCCATCTTCCCGTGTACATACCGTAAGACTGTATGAAAGGCTGTCGCCATCAACATCATAGGCAGCTGGATTGTGTATGAACCTGTAACCCAGCGCAGCCTTATCGTATGGCGGATTTAGCAGTATAGGAGTATTGTTTGGTCCCATGGCCGGGTTAACCATCAATATGGTTGATATTGAAAATACAACATTCACCGAGTTGGGGATGTTTATTATCCCGTAGTTCCTGTTGGGGTCCTGGACCACAATTTTATAAATTCCGGGGCCGGGGTAAGTATGCCTTATCCTGTAGACATTCTTCTTGTAATAGTTCGGCAGATAGGTAATACTCTCCCTGTTAGCTATTGATGTAGAATTATCACCCCATTCCACCTCAAGCTGAGGCCTGTCGGCCTGGCTCAGCACATAGGTAAAGGTTGTGATCGTAATCTCATAGGTAAGATCTGATATCTGTGTATATGTTATCTCCCCTGCCCTGTTATGTGTTGCAAAAGCACCCTGCAGGATCAGGGCAGACAGTGCCAGCACCAATGAATATTTCCTTAATACACCTGCCATCAATACAATATGAATTATTTCAATTCTATCATCTTACTGGTATAGTCACTTGTAAACTTAACTGCCTCCTCGGCAGTATTATTCTTAAATATAAACAGATTAACCTGATCACCATACAGACCGGTAAGAATAGTATTCTCAATTTCCACTTTTTTTACTTTTTTGGGTGCATCTATATCGAGAGTAAATATAGTCTCAAGTTCCTGCACCTCCTTGTTCTTTAGTATTGCATCAGCTCTTTTGCCGTTGAAATAGACTTTCAGGTTATCATTTATATACTTAACCAGATTCTCATCAGGGCCTGTATATTTTACCAGGTGATCGACAACGGTCACTTCCTTTACATTATAATTAACGTACAGGTCGGTTGCCAGGTCATCATTATACATCCTTACAGTGAGTACATATTCGTTTTCACCCGGATTGTCAGCCAGGCTCGACATTGATACATGTACAGGATGAAAAAGAAAAGGAAATAATAAACCTGCTAAAATCTTGACCATTTTACCCTTTTTTTCAGGAATTCCTAAGCCACAAAAATCAGACCATTAAATGTCGTCTCAGGCATGTCTGCTTCTTTCAGCCAGGTACTCAACAGAACCCACTTCGATATATGAAGAGCCTGTTCCCCTGGAAAAGTTTCCTGCCAGCACGACGATCATATCCTCATCCTTGAGATTATGGTTCTTTATCAGGTCGCCCAGGGCAACCTTCAGGAACTTATCTGCCGACTGGTGTTTTTCCTGGAATCCGGGGTAAATACCGTATGAAAGAGCCAGTTCACGCATTGTCCTTTTCGAATAGCACTGGGCCATAACAAGGATATTACCCCTGAAAGCCGACATATTCCTGACTGTTCTTCCTCTTACCGTATCGCACAAAACACATCTTGCCCCTACCCTGGAAGCTGTTCTTACGGCCACCTTTGCCAGGTATGCCGACACTTCGCCGGTAAGATCGCCGGAAGGAATATCGAGGAATTTCAGTTTGTTTTTTTCCACTTCCCTGGCAACTCTCGACATTAGCGTTACTGCCTCAACAGGATATTTCCCGTAAGCTGTCTCGCCGCTAAGCATTATTGCATCGGTCTGTGTGTATATGGCATTTGCGATATCACTTACTTCAGCCCTGGTAGGCCGGGGATTTGTGATCATCGAATGGAGCATTTGTGTTGCCACTATCACAGGCTTGCGCTGTTTTATACATATATCAATTATCTTCCGCTGAATACCCGGTATCTTTTCATAAGGTATCTCAATTGCCAGATCACCACGGGCAACCATTATTCCATAAGCATGATCAAGGATATCTTTCAGGTTATCCACACCTTCCTGGTTCTCTATCTTGGCGATCAGTTTTATCTGGCTGTTATGCTTGTCGAGAATAGCCTGTATATCCTGGAGGTCACTGGCTGTTCTCACAAAGGAATGGGCAATAAAATCGATATCATTTTCAATGGCAAACCTGATATAGCTGATATCCTTCTCACTCAGTGAAGGAAGGTTGATCCTTACATTTGGAACGTTCACACTCTTCCGCGATCCCAGTATCCCGTCGTTCATAACTTCGCAGGTGAGTGTTTTATCATCCTTACTACGTACTTTAAGAGCTATCTCACCATCGTCAATAAGGAGTGATGAACCAACAGGAATATCTCTGGCTATACCAGCATGTGAGACTGCAATACAACTATCAGTGGTGATCGATTCCGGTTCACCAGCAACTTTGATCATCTGACCTTTTACAAGGCTGATCTCCTTCTCACATACAGTAGTTCTTATCTCAGGTCCTTTCGTATCGAGCATGAAAGGTATCTTATCAGTTACTTCACGTACATTGCGGATAAGCCTCAGCGTTGCCTCTTCGTCCTGATGGGCCGTATTGATCCTTATCACATCCATTCCTGCCTCATACAGCTTCCTGATAAATTCAGGGTCCGATCTTTTATCGGAGATAGTGGCTACTATTTTTGTTTTCTTCCTGTTCATGAGTCTCTATTTAGATGTAATTATTTCCCGGAGTGCAGTTGCAGCGAGCCTGTATCCGTCGAGACCGAAACCGAAAAGGGAACCGGCACATTTTGGAGCCACCAGTGATATATGCCTGTACTCTTCCCTGGCCAGAATATTTGATATATGAACTTCTACAACCGGGATATCTATAGAACCGACAGCGTCGGCAATTGCCACCGAGGTATGTGTATAACCGGCAGCATTCAGTATAATACCATCGGAGCTCTTTCCTGCCTCCTGTATATAGTTAACAATTTCACCCTCAATATTCGATTGTTTGTAAACGAAAATATCATCCGGAAATTTACCCTTCAGCACTTCCATGAACGATTCCAATGTTTCCTTGCCATAAATCGCTTCTTCCCTGCTGCCAAGTAGGTTGAGATTTGGCCCGTTAATAATAGTTACCTTCATGCTTATATAATTTCAGTATGTAAAGATAAGAAAAAAGAGGCCTTTCCCCTGCCGGGGACGGATTCATTTTGTCAGTAACCGTCCTTATACTAAATTTACGCCGGGGTAATATTCATATGCTATGAAAGACAGTTGGACCGAGGCAATAAATGAATTCGAATCTTTCCTCAGGATCGAACGGTCGCTGTCGGTTAATACTATTGAAGCATACCTGGGCGATATATCAAAACTGGCGGAGTTCATAAAAGAGAATTACGATAACAGGAAACCAGCTGATGTTACCTTCAAAGACCTGGAACAGTTCCTTAAATGGCTAAACCTTGATAATGCCAGAAGCAGGTCGAGGATCCTATCAGGAATACGAAGCTTTTTCAGGTACATGGTAATCGAGGGTAAGATGGATGAGAACCCTGCCACGCTTATTGAATCGCCCCGCCTGGGGATTAAACTTCCCGAAGTATTGTCAGTTGAAGAGATCGATATGGTGATAAGCGCTATTGACCTGAGTAAGTCTGAAGGACAAAGAAACAGGGCAATAATTGAGATCCTTTATGGTTGCGGACTAAGGGTATCTGAGCTTATCAGCCTCAGGATCACCGATCTTCATTTCATGGATGGTTTTATATCGGTGACCGGTAAAGGTGACAAGCAGAGGCTCGTACCGGTAAGTGACCAGGCAATTAAGCAGGTAAATCTTTATCTTCCCGACAGGAACAGCCTGGCTACGATCTATGATGAGAATATATTGTTTCTCAACCGGAGGGGCAGAAAATTATCCAGGGTAATGATCTTCACAATTATAAAGGATCTGGTTGCACGGGCGGGCATAAAAAAGAAGGTAAGCCCGCACACTTTCAGACATTCCTTCGCCACACATATGGTGCAGGCGGGTGCCGATCTGAGGGCGGTTCAGGAGATGCTGGGTCATGAATCGATAATGACTACCGAGATATATACCCATATCGACAGGCTGTTCCTCAGGGAGACCATTCTGAAGTACCATCCGAGAACAGGTAAATGACCTGTTTATTACTATTTCGTTCATGATACAGGCTTTCTGATAAATTTCTGATAATTTTGAACAATTTTATTCTAACTACTATTAGTGAACTATAACATGGAGTAATAATGGCAACAATTCTGCTTAATTTTCTCAGGGAAGCCATGCTGATAATAACTGAGATGGCCCCCTACCTGATGCTCGGCTTTTTCTTTGCCGGACTACTCTACATTATTTTTCCTAAAAATAAGGTCAGGAAGTATCTTGGCCGCGACCGAAAGGGTGCCGTAGTGAACGCAGCCATACTTGGTGTGCCCCTGCCCCTCTGCTCCTGTGGGGTTATACCTACGGGGATGTCATTTTTCAGGAACGGAGCATCTAAAGGTTCTACTGTTTCATTCCTTATCTCCACACCCCAGACTGGTATTGATTCGGTTCTTGTAACATATTCACTACTGGGACTTCCTTTCGCGATAATCAGGCCGATTGTTGCCCTTATCACTGGTGTTTCGGGAGGTTTTTTCACTAATCTGTTTGACAGAAAGAGAGAGGATAAAGAAGAGATAGCAAATGACCGGGGCAACGATCTGCCGACAGGATTTTTTCCTCGTGTAAGAGAGATGTTCAGATATGCATTTGTTGAATTTCTTCAGGATATTAGTACATGGCTTGTGGCTGGTCTTCTGGTTGCTGCGGCTATATCAATCATTATCCCCGATGATTTTTTTACAGGCGTAACCAATAACCATCTTCTTGAGATGCTTGTTATTCTGGTAGCTGCCATACCTGTTTATATATGCGCCACAGCATCTGTTCCAATAGCAGCAGTATTGATAATGAAGGGTATATCTCCGGGTGCAGCGCTTGTACTGCTAATGGCCGGTCCGGCAACCAATGCTGCAACTATCACAATGATCACCAGGGTACTGGGAAAGAAAGCGCTGTTCACCTACCTGGCTTCAATAATTACCGGGGCAATTGTGTTCGGCCTGATAATAGACAACCTCCTGCCTCCGGCATGGTTCGACCTTCCACAACTATCTATGGCAGCCCACGATCATAACCATCTTCTGCCCGGATGGCTCAGGTACGGCTCGGCAGCTGCACTTATTCTTTTGATTATTAATGGATATCTTCAAAAATATGTTTTCAGGAAGATTCCTGAGAGCGAAGAAAACAGTATAACAGATATGAGCAATATTACAAGACTAAAAGTTGAAGGCATGACCTGCAATCACTGCAAGGCAAATGTTGAGAACGGTGCAAAATCAGTTGAAGGAGTGGAAAGTGCCACTGCCGATCTCACCACCGGTGAACTGATCGTATCAGGCAATTCAGTTGACCCCGAAAAAATAAAAGCAAATATCGAGGCACTCGGCTATAAAGTAAAATAGCTCTATTTGCCTCCCGGTTCAAGGTTTTCAAGCCAGAACTTTTCCATCGTTTCCCTGACATGGTATGATGTATTCTCACCCTCGCTAATTCCATGCGTACGCATAGGATAAGACATCTGGCTGAATAGTTTATTGTTCTTAATAAGCTCATTCGTAAGCATCTCAAAATTCTGGTAATGAACGTTATCGTCGCCGGTTCCATGCATGATAAGCAGGTTTCCGCGAAGATTTGCAGCATAGGTAATGGGAGATCCGTTGCGATAACCATCAGGATTATCCTGCGGTGTGCTCATATACCTTTCCTGATAGATTGTATCATAGTTCTTCTGGTCAGAAACAAAGGCTACGGCTATGCCTGTTTTGTACAGTTCGGGATATCTGAACATACAGTTAAGTGTCATCGATCCTCCACCGCTCCATCCATGGATACCTATCCTTTCGGGATCGACAAAGGGGTATGTTTCGATTATCTTTCTTACTGCAGCTGCATGATCATTCGTTGCAAGGATTCCGATCTGGCGGTAAATACTCTTGCGCCATTCCCTGCCTCTCGGGCTTCTCGTCCCCCTGGGATCGACACTCATTACAAGGTATCCTTTTTTTGCCAGGTACTGATGCCACAGGTCTCCGCCACCCCAGTTGTTTTGCACCGTTGCACTGGCAGGTTCACCATAGATGTAAAAGATCACAGGATACTTCTTTGACGGATCGAATCCTTCGGGCTTGATCATCCAGCCATCAAGCTCAACATCACCAATATCGACCCTGAAGAATTCCTTTTCCTTCAGTCCCAGACTCCTGAACCACTTTGCTGCCTCCTCATTACTGACCAGTAACCGTTCTTCCTTGTGTGAAGGCAGGCTAATAAGTGAGATCCGTGGTGGCGTTGTTACATTCTGAAATGTATGGATAGCCCATCTGGCATTTCCTGAGATCTGGTACGAATGCTGGCCTTCCATCCCATCAGGACTTACCCTCTCAGCCTTTCCTTTGCCATCGAGCCTGCTCCTGTAAAGATAACTGTCGACAGGCTTTTCAGGTGATGCTATATAATAGACATAACC
>JBJKPH010000392.1:0-3498 GCA_046706585.1 Bacteroidales bacterium
CTGTTTTTCTTCATGTTAAAGACCGATAATCATCTTATGTCAATTCTTATTCCGGCACTATATATTTTAGGAGAACTGATCCTGTTTATTACAATTCTCATTGGCTCCGGGAACAATTATACTCTGTTTACTGTTATTACCATAACCCTGCTTCTGGTTGCAGAATTCCTGAACAGGTATGTATTATTGTTACACACTGGTGCCAGTATATGATCCTAACAGACAAACAAAAGAACGATCTTCTGAAAGGCTACAGCCTTCTGTTATCATTCTGTGGAAGCTTTATTCTGAATGAGCCACGGGAAAACTTTATCAATGATCTGGCTGAAAGTAATATTTTCAGGAACCTGCCTGTGAAAAGTGATAACCCTTCATTCCTTATTGCTTCTTCATATCTGAATAATATTAACAGTGAGAAAAGGGTCGACTTTAATGATATTCTCAGTGATCATCTCAGACTTTTTGGCGGAGCAGGCAGCTCACTGGCACCTCCCTATGAATCGGTCTACCTGTCTCCTGATCACCTTATGCTTCAGAAACAATCCATCGAAGTAAGAAATATCTATGTGACATACGGGTGGAGATCATCTCTCTCAGGTAAAATACCCGATGACCATCTCGGGATTGAATTGCAGTTCCTGATATTGCTGCTTGAAAAAATGGGAGAAACAGACGATAAGATATGCAGGCTGGAATTGGAGAAGGATATTGCAGGTTTCATCAGCGATCATCTGATAACATGGATACCCGAATGGAACAGGGATGTTCAGAAAAACGGGGCCAGTGAGTTCTACCGTGGAATAGGCTATATGGTCACCGCATCACTGGATGACATCATGGAAGTCATGCACAGCCAGGGTTGTCGCAATTCCCCCTTATAAAAAACGTTGGTCCGGATTTGACTCGTTAAGTTGGTCGTGATTGACTCCCTTCATTAGGTCCGGATCTCCGAATCCGGACCAGTACCTATGCCAGTTTAATGTCGCAGATTTTCCCCAGAACCGTTATGGTCCGGATCTCCGAATCCGGTCCAGTACCTATGCCAGTTTAATGTCGCAGATTCGGAGATCTGCGACAACTGGAGGGGGATGAAAATCTCCAACAACTGGAGGGGGATGAAAATCTGCTCCAGACTATTATTAATTTCTCATTCATTTTTTGCATCTTTAATTATTGTTTTAAAAATCATCTTCAATGAAAAGTAAGATCATAGTCATAGTATTGTTATTATCTACATTAACCCTTTCAGGACAGGAAGTCCCTGATGATAATGAACCTCTCATTTTCGGTATAGGAGCTGCTGCAGGGTTTTCAACCGGATATGGCCTGTCATTCAGGTACTGGCCAGGAAAAGTAGGATTTCAATTCACAACAGCGCCATACATCTCAAAGGAGGAAACGATGGTCAGTCTTGGGGGAACAATGCTTTTCACCTTAAAGGAAGAGCATATAATCAGGCTTTACCTCTACTGGGGGAACCATTTCCTTGTTGACAGATATTCATATGAATACTCTCAGTATCCACCTGATGAAAGCAGGGAATTTCACTGGATAACGGGAGTCGGACCGGGATTTGAATTCACTATTGCACAAAGAATGAGCTTTAATCTGATGTTCGGGATAGCCTCCTATTCCATTTCCCGCAATGGCGAGAACATCTGGATGCTTAATATGACGGCCGAAAGCGGTCTCTACTACAGGTTCTGATTGTCAGGGATTGAAGAAACCCTGGATAGCACCCATAATATATTCCCTCCATCCTTCAGATATATTCTCAAAGGCATCATCGGGTATATTTGTATGCTCAACGGTTACAACGGTCGATCCGAAATCGCGCACAAGGATTATTGTAGCCACCGATGGTACTTCGTGCTCACCAAAATACCATTGCTGCACGATCCTGACCGGTTCCTTTATCTCGAGTATACGCCCGGTAATATCACCATCCCAAAGTGAGAACTCTGTACCCGGGACAGCCTCCATAATGGCAGGATAACCCGACCATAGTTCAATTGTAACCGGATTGGTCAGTGCAGCATAGACATCTTCTATATCTGCAGAAATACGAAAGGTCTTTTTAAATGTTTTCATCTGATCGTTATCATGAACACTTCATAAAGTAACAGAATGTATATCTCAAATTTAAATGATTTTATAGGAGAATTTACATGCCAGGCAGATAATATAAAACAAAACTTTACGTAGGTTTGTATGAAAAGAACGAAATAACCTGATATGTACAGAGCAATTATAGCAACAATTCTCCTGCTGGCATCCTCTTTTATTAATGCACAATCACGAAATGAGAGTCAGCTTACTGTGGTTTACTATAACCTTGACGGGATGTATGATACGCAGAACGACAGCTACTCATGGGATGATGATTATACACCGGACGGTCACAATGAATGGGATGCAGATAAATATGAAGCAAAGACAGGATCGGTAGCTGAGAACCTGATATCGATAGGTGACGGCAATCTTCCGGGCGTAATTATCCTGTCAGGAATTGAAAAGGAACAGGTAGTTACCGACATTCTTGCCACCAGGCGTCTCAGAAGGGCGGGGTACGCAGTTCATTACTTCAATAAACGACCGGGAATAGCATTTCTGGTAAGGGATAATCTGTTCGATATTACTGACACCAAGCAGATCAATAATGACCTTATGCCCGATGACACTTCAACTGTTGCTTCGGTTATCTACCTAAAAGCCATACCAAAGGAAGGTAAGCCATGGCATTTTTTTATCAACTGCTGGCCAGGGAGAGAAGGTGGTATTGGTGTTTCTGAGCCGCTCAGGCTGGGGTATGCTGCCTCATTAAGGAAACAGGTGGATATGATACTTAATTTTGAGCCTGATGCAAAGATCCTCATAACAGGGACATTTAACGATGAACCGACAAACAGAAGCCTGATCTCACTTCTGAATGCGACAAACAAGCAGAAAAACCTGGGTACAAGAGACCTGTATAATCTCTATTTCGACAAGCATAATTTCGAAGGAAAAGGAACAATACTGGTGAATTCAGTCTGGCAGATGTTTGACTTCTTTATTGTCTCCCCTGCTTTTCTTAAGGATACAGATGATTATTACCTGGGGTTCGGAGATGGTATGATATACGGAGAAGGGAATGAACAAATGGCAATACCTACTTACAGGGGCGGGCAATATCTTGGAGGAACAAGCGGCCATCTCCCGGTATACGTAACCCTTAAAAAAGGAAAAAGGTAGGGATGGAATTCAGGCTTATTTCGGACTACATGCCTACCGGTGATCAGCCCCAGGCTATCAGACAACTTACAGATGGTTTAAGATCAGGGGTTCCGTTCCAGACTCTTCTGGGTGTTACGGGGTCAGGCAAGACATTTACAATTGCCAATGTCATTGAAAAAGTTCAGAGGCCGGTTCTTGTACTCAGTCATAATAAAACACTAGCTGCACAGCTTTACGGGGAATTCAGGAATTTTTTCCCTGAAAATGCAGTTGAATATTTTG
>JBJKPH010000393.1:0-9178 GCA_046706585.1 Bacteroidales bacterium
AGCTACCGGTCCGGATTCGGAACCGAGAAACTTGAAAAGTTTCGAGCTCGACGAGTTGCACGGGTCGCGATTACAAATCACCACCAACTCTACGAGTCAAATCCGGACCTAACGAAGGGAGTCAATCACGACCAACTATACGAGTCGAATCCCTCCCTAATGTCTTCATGGTGTTAACACTTTTTAAATCTACTGCATCACCACAAACCTCTTGTACACCCTGGTGTTTTTTCTTGTGAGCACAAGAATATATATCCCGGAGCTGAGACCGGATGTATTTACAGAAACCCTGTTCCCCTCGCAGCGCCTTTCAATTATCAGCGTTCCGCTACAGTCATATATAGTGATCTCTGATCCACCCCAGCCATTATTGTCAATTGAAACATTAAGTATGTCTGAAACGGGATTCGGATACAATATGACCTGCTCATCGGGGTTTACTTTTCCGGCAGACGAGGTGAGGCTCCAGACATCGTTTACCCATGACTGATTATCAATGAAAGGATTGCGGTTGCCCTGTACTGCATAGATCGAATCATTGCGATCAGCTTCCTTCTGGCTTACCGGATCATTTTTGCTCCATTCGGCAAGAAGGTCGAGTGCCCATGGCAGTGGTTCGGCGCCTTTGGTCATATCGCTCCCTGGCCATGCTGAGTCTTCACCGTAATATCTTACAGCCATATAAAGGAGAGACCTGGCAAAATCACCCTTGTATTCATCAACCGGTTCGAAAACGGTTCCTGAATATCCAGGGCTGGAGCATGGCCCAACCTTGCTCCCGTTTGATGATGTCCATGATGGAGAATTGGTAACCCCGAACGGGAAATTTCCTCTCCTGTTGTTTACATAACCATCGGTGGGGTAAAGGTGAAACAGGTCGGTATACATAGGTTCTACCTCTCCTCCGAACCAGCTTTTCGGGAACGAATGCTCACGGTTGTAGCAATCACCTTCTGAAGAATAGTTGCCGCACTGGTCGGTAATGAAGTGGTAGACATAGTTGGGTGATCCTCCGGGAATATCGCTGTACATATCCCATACGGTACCGTCAGACTTCCGGTCGGTTCGCTGAAAGTCGGTCCATAACTGCGAATATGTGCGAACCGACTGATTATCGATAATATTGTGAAGTGCCTGTTTAAGTTCCGTTCCTGTTAAACCGTCGGCCTGTGAATAATAACCGTCCGGTTGTCCCAGTATATTCAGGGATATTAACAGCAGGGCGAAAGTAATATATATTCTCCCGGGGCTCATCTGCTGCCCATTTCTGCAATCCTTACATCATCAATCTGCCAGGTTGTTGTATCGTCGTTTAATGTTTCTGCCGGATCGGCCCCGGTATATCTGAAGGCAATGTAAATTGTTCCCTTATAGGATGAAAGATCAACATCACCTGATGGCACCCAGTCGCTGAACGTGTTTGACGGCGCAACAGGCAGCTGTGGTGAGAGGGCGGTCCAGGTGTAGTTCCATGGTGATCCGTCACCGTTATAATTGGTCGATATGAGCACTTCAAAAGTTGCCCCGTTCTCAAATCCTGCCATACTTGTGAAAGTCAGCACCGGATTTACCGAACCTGAAATATCGTTTGCAGGGGTAATAAGCCATGAGATCACTTCCGATTCACCGGAGTTTGCCGCCGTTATCCTGGCAGACATATTTCCTGTCGATGATTTAGCCTGGAATTTTTGTGTTCCCTTTTCCAGGGGGTTGCTCCACCCAGTCAGGTTGTCAACCGGATCGTTGTCAGCGAGTGATTCAAAATTCTCATTCATCCATTCGGTTGAAGGTGGTTCGCATCTGTTGCCAGTCATACTCAGTTCCGAGGGGTCCCTGATCAGTAGCTGGGGATCATTGAATATCGATACTACACCTGTAAAAGAGCCGTTACCTTCAGGGAGTGACTGTGAGGCAAAAGTTGCTGCACTACGTGTATATACATCCACTTCCCTGATGCAATCGGTGAGAGGATGGCCTCCCGTGAAAGTTCCCGTTTCAGTAAACTGTACATTATTTATCTTAACAAGTTCAGCTACGTGATCGCCTGCAAGAATATCCTGTATGGTTACTTCTGCCGGCGTTACCGGATCGCCGTCAAGTTTTACAAGTTCCGACATTGTTGCAAGGTCAACATCTCCGAACTGGATCAGACCATTATATTCGGTAAGAGTCAGGCCCCTGATAAAGATCTTTACTTCTGATCCCATCGACAGGGTGTTTGTGCCCGAAATGGTCAGTGTGATAGCACCGGTGGCGTCCTGGATGTATGCAATAAAATCGGGTATATTGTTGAGTTCCGGGGTCAGGGTTACGATACCCTGTATATATGCATTAGTGTCTACAACAACATCTGTTCCCTGGTACATATCCCTGAGCTGGGCTATCGTGATATTTTTAATATCCGGAAGCGGAGGTTCGACAGGATCCCTGTCGCACGATGTTATAATATAGAATCCGGTAATAATCAGGCAGAAATTCAGCAATCTTATGAAACTATTCATCATCATTCCGGTTATTTGGCGTTTGATACTACGATGTCATCAATTATCGCGGTGGTTGATTCGGTATCGTTACCGGTATATTTAAAAGCAATTACACCAGACTGGCCTGCTATTACCGGCAGATTCACGCTACCCGATTCCACCCATGCATAATTAGCATCCGACTGACCTGCAAGGGTGGCCGCCAGAGGTGTCCATGTTGCAGAATGTACATCTGAACCATTATAATCGGTTGAGATCATCACTTCCAGGGGTTTATTTCCACCCGTATGAGCCCAGTATGCTATGGCTGATCTGAATGTAAGAACCTTGGCGGTTGACAGGATGACCGGTGGTGAGATCAGCCATGATTCCATTTCGGTCAGGCCCGACAGATATCCTGTTGCCTGGGCATAGGCATTCCCGCTGTATACTTTAGCTCTCCATATTCTGGTTCCTACTACCATAAGGTTTTGCCATCCATCGATAAATATATCTTCGTCGGTTGCGAAGGTTTCAAAGTCCTGCGAAAGAGTTTCAACAGGATCACCAAGTGTTTGTCCTCCCTGGGCACAGCGGTCGTTGTTGAGAACAACTTCCGAAATATCCCTGATAAGGAGCTGGTAATCGGGGTTGAAATAAGTAACAATCCCCGTAAAGGAACCTTTTCCCTGGGGTAACGGATCCCCCGCAAAGGTTGCATAACCGCTGCTTCTAACGATTATCGAGTTTCCGTCACAGTCTTCAAGGTCGCGGTTCATTGATGCCGGCGGATCGGAAGAAACGTCGGCATAGGTTCTGCCAACATCATAATCTGCAAACTCCACGTCATCAAGGGTAACCAGCCTGCCAAGGTAATTCCCCGAATTAATATTCTGGATGGTAACATGAGGAGGATCAAATGGATTATTAACAGAAACTCTCAAAATCCGGTCATCCTTATTAAATCCGGATACCCTGATATTGCCGCTGGCATCGGTGTATGGAATTCCTCCCACCTGAACAAAGTCGCCGTAGTCACCAATATAAAGTCCTTTAAGGTTCACAACCACCGAGTCGCCCAAATAGAACCCTCCGGTAGATTCGAAAATAAGCCTGATACCCGAGGATGCATCCTCAACATATCCTTCCTTGTACAGGTTCCCATCGACCTTATCACTCCCGGTAACAATTCCGGCAATAGCCCAGTCTTCGGTTATTTCGACAGGTGTCCTGTCATACCATACTTTTGCCAGCTCGGTGTTATACAATGCCTTTACCTGGCTTATAGGTACAATAGTGCCATATTCAAATTGTTTCGCTATTGGCGGATCTTCGTTATTATCGACACATCCCGATATCATGGTAAGGGTCATAACCAGTGATATAGCAATTATTCTTCCCGTTGTACGGGTTGACCCTGTAATATTTTTATTTTCCCTTCTGGTTTTCATAATCATTCAGGATAGAAATTACATTCTGATGCTCAGGTTAATAAAGTAATTGAACCCGTAGTAATAGTAATATTTCGGTGGAAATTTACCCGGATTGGCCGGGTCGAACCTGTACTGTTCGTATCCTCCTGTGATAAATTCCTGGTTGTTGGTGATATTACTGATGTTGGCACTCAGGTTAATATAAACATTGTTTATCAGCCATGATTTACCTATAAAGGCATCGAGCAGGAACCCGGGCGGTTCTTTTTCCATAACTGTCCAGCTTGAATAATATCCTTCATCATCCTTCGTTCTTGAAACAGGGTTGAAATCGATATAAATATTATCATAATAGCTGGCAGTGATCCCTGCCCACCAGTAATTTGGAGAGTTATATTCCAACCCTGCCGCCAGAGAGGTCTGGGGAGTCCCGTCAACCCTGAAATATTTAACCCATACTTCCTCGTTACCAAGCACTTCACTGTTGTTATCCTGTGTGATGACGATATTGGGATTACTGACCCACAGGTATTGTCCAGCTGCCGCACCGGTGTTACGCGACAGGGTGGGGGTTATCTTGATTTCGGCACCGAATTCGATCCCGTAATGTTCCTTGTCTATACCTGACATGGAGTAGTTTACGAAAGTCATGAGCTCATCATGGTAGAAGCTGGATATTTCGGTCTGATCGTTGAACCTGGTATAGTAGCCGGTCAGCCTTCCTGTAATGAAAGGCAGCCTCATTATATATGAGATATCCGCCGAGGCTATCTTTTCTGTACTCAGGCCGGGTGTGATAGAATTCCTGGTCCGGGGTGAGAGGAATGAATTCCTGTATAGCGGGGGCTGCGTCATGTACAGGCTGTTAAACTGTATGATATGCCTCCCTGTGATCTTTAGCTCTCCGCCTGCTTTAATGCCGAAGGTTGTATACTTAAGTATTTCGGAAGGCCCGTACGAATTGTCAGGGAAGAGGCCCTTCCTGTAATGCCCGTCTCTCCACATGGAGGTTTGCTGTACCTGTCCCTGCAGGTAAAAGGATAACCTTGTAAGTGAATACCTTGCCAGTCCCCATCCCTGGAGCATATTCCTGTGGCTGGAGTAGTTGTGGCTGTAAACATCGCCTTCCCTGACCACACGGTTAGGGTTATTAAGATCATTCTGGTATGCATCGGGATTATCAGGAAAATCTCTCTCTGCGAACTGGTCGATATCGAGCCAGTAATCTCCCCCCAGGAGATCTTCGACAACATTGAAATTCTTTCCGGTGTACAGATCGCCGAACAGTCCAGCATTAATATTGAATTTACCTGCCTGGTGCTCGAGGAAGCTGCTGAACTGGAACTGGGAAATATCACTTCTCCTGTCTTCCACAATATATTTTGATCTCATGCCTGTTACAGTATTCCCCGGGATACCGTCTGCATCCTGCACTTCAAAATAGTTCTTTCTGTTTGTGAAGTAGAAATGATCCCAGTTTACCTGACTTACAGACGGGTCTGTCCATGTCGCAGCGATCCTGGCCTGGTCGTCTGGATCGGTATAATAGCTTGGAAGGTAACGATAATAATCTGGTCTCGGATCTGGAGCTTCGTTCCAGTTGAGTGCCGTATAGCCCTCGATACCGAACCAGTAACCTACAGTACTTTTAATACTTGTGCCTGGTGATAATTTCCAGTCATGTGAAAGTGTAAGCAGCGGTTTGCTTGAGTGCCGTACCCTGGAATTTCTTTTACCGCCATTCTGGTATCCCCAGTATGGATTGTAGTAATTTGAACCTGCAAGGTCATATGCCTCCTGCACCGATCCTCCTCCCACACCCCGGCGGTACATGGCATCCATTACGGTAAAATTGAGAGACTGGTTTTCATTCAGCTTCTTCTCAACAGCAAGGAAAAGGCTTGTGGCATCATAGAAAGTACCCGGGACATACCCTTCGTCGCTCCACCGTCGTGATACTGAGCCTGTTATTGCCCAGTTGTTTTCGAGCATTCCTGTCGACATGGTAAGCATAAGCCTGTTCCTGTAGGTCCTGTTCGAAAGCGAATATACTCCTTTGATCCCTGCCCGGTACTCAGAGGCATTGGTTATTATTCTTGTAATACCTCCAACCGGTTCGAAAGTGGTTCCGTCAGGTTGAGGCCCGGTTGTCATCACAACATTCCTCATTACATCATTCAACCCTCCCCAGTCAGACCATGATGGCATACCTGTTTCTGCATCGTTGGCAACAAATCCGTTAATGATCACTTTCGAATACCATGAATCATATCCTCTTATCCTGAACCTGGCAGGTCCGAAAGTATAGGCAGCTGTAGATTCAAAGATATCTGATGATGAGCTTAGAAGCCCTTGTATGGTCTGGGTTTCCATACTGTTCTCGGCATCAGAGTCGATTATGCTTATCGTGGGGATATCCTGGCGTGATGAATTTGCCTTCGACATCTGAATTGTTCCCAGTTCAGATGTTTCACCGGCAGCGACCAATATATGAATTACCATCTGCTCATTTCCAGGCAGGTCAAAATTAAGGGTCATCTCGCCGGGAGGAGTTTCGAAACTGAATGTTCCATCACCAGTACTCCTGGCAAGGAGATTTCCGTTTGCATCGGTGATATTGACACTCCTGAGCATTATCGTTGCATCAGTTTCGGTTATCTTTCCGGTAACCACACCTTGCTGGGCATTTACCCAGCCGATTGCGATAAAAGCAACAAGAACCGTAAAAAACAGTCTTTTCCGTATCATAAAAATAGATTATTGGGATGCTAAATATAATACTATTAGGTGTCCCTTAAAAGAAAAAGCAGGTAAATAATTATTGCATGGATTCATAGTAAATTATACTTTTACACTGGCAAGAATGAAAGTATTATGAAAAGAATTGAACTGGCTTTTTTGTTAATATTTTTTACCCTGGCACTAAATGCGCAGGTACGGCTGAAGGCCGGAGTAATAGCTTTCTATAATCTTGAGAATCTGTTCGATACTATTAATACCGAAGGAGTACTTGATGAGGAATTCACTCCTGATGGCCCTGATAAGTGGAACGGTGCCAGGTACATGGAAAAGATAGGACACCTGGCAGAAGTAATATCTCAGATCGGGTCCGACGAAGGTATCCCCGGGGGTCCTGCGGTAATAGGTGTATCGGAGATTGAGAACAGAAGTGTGCTAGAAGACCTTGTGGCACACCCGTTGCTGAAACCTTCGGGTTACCGGATCGTTCATTATGATTCTCCTGACCTTAGGGGGGTGGATGTGGCCCTTCTTTATCAGCCCAGATACTTTAAGGTTACAGGATCGGCAAGTGCCGAACTTAAGTTGTTTGATGATGAGGGGAACAGGATCTATACGCGTGATCAGCTTGTCGTTTCAGGACTTTTTGACGGGGAGGAGATGAGTTTTATCGTGAATCACTGGCCTTCAAGAAGTGGAGGAGAAAAGGCCAGTATGCCAAGGAGGAATGCAGCCGCTACACTCACAAGGCATTTGGTCGACAGCCTCCTTGCAATAAACAGCGATGCAAAGGTGGTGGTTATGGGTGACCTGAACGATGATCCCGTGAACGAAAGTGTCAACGATATATTAAAAGCCAGGGACCATGTCGACCAGCTTGAACCGGGTGAACTTTTTAACTGTATGTATCCCCTTTTCAAAAAAGGGATAGGATCGCTTGCCTACAGGGATGCATGGAACCTGTTCGATCAGATCATTGTTTCCCAGGGCCTTCTCCAGACAGGATATGAGACCTATTCATATTATGCAGCCAGGATCTTCAATAAACCTTTTCTGACCCAGCAGGATGGTCAGTACAAAGGATATCCTTTCAGGACATATGTGGGTACAACATACCAGGGAGGATACAGCGATCATTTTCCCGCATATATAATAATTGCTAAAAAATACTGATCTATTTAAGCCTCAGGTATTCGGGCCTGTGATCGGAGATCACCAGAGGATACATGTTGTAACCGGCTTCGGGCTTAAAAACAATAGTAGTGTCGACATGCCCGAAAAGCTCGTTTGTAACCAGCATATGATCAATGTGGCTTGGCCATGAAGGATATGACCACCAGAGCGGACTGCCAACAGCTATTCCCATGTCAGTGAACTCAAAATTCTGGGGATCGTCAAGGAAAACCTGGAAAACATTACTGAGAGAAGGTTCAGTGATATCGTCATTGAGGTCGCCAAGGACAATTACAGCATCATTTGGGTGTTCCTCCATAATATATGTATGCAATTTTTCTGAAGCACTTCTTCTTCTTGCTTCATTTTCGGCGCCACTGCAACATTTAAGATGATTATTTATAAGGTAGAGATCGATATCTTTTGTTGTATGAGTTACATGTATCTCAAAAGGCAATCGTGGAAATGAACTGTAATCTCCTGAGAACAACACTCTTGACCATGAATAATCGACCGTCACTTCCCGGTCGTTGATAAGGTAGGCGAGGTTATATGTGGAATTATTGACAGGGTAGTATAACCCGCTGTAATCTTCAAGCAGGTCATCCAGCTTATTGAAATCTGTTTTATTGGTTATTTCCTGTAAAGCCAGTACATCTGGTTGCATAGCCTTTATAAGCTCAGCCAGCATATTTATAGAATTTTCACCATCGGCCGGAAACCCGTGTGTGTTAAGAGTCATAATATCAAAATATTCTGATGACCCCCCTGTTATATAGTCCGAAAAAATATTAACAGTATCATCATTCTGTGTGTCATCTGACGGATCCTTGATCTTATGGCATGACCAAACTGAAAGTCCGGTTACTAGAACAACAACCGGTAGTGTGAATCTGAATTTATACATGCGGCAAATATAGTTACTTTTCATTTGTTTCGATATAATTCAGACTAATGAATAAAAAAAGGTCCGGATTGTGATCCGGACCTTACTCCTGCTC
Source organism: Bacteroidales bacterium (assembly GCA_046706585.1). GTDB lineage: Bacteria > Bacteroidota > Bacteroidia > Bacteroidales > VadinHA17 > JBJKPH01. The sequence goes on from JBJKPH010000393.1 coordinate 8,809, forward strand.
CGTTTTTCAAACGAAGTGAGATCTTTTAATCTCAGCGCGACAGCCTATTCTTTGATAATCCTTTTAATAACAGTTCCTGCGTCGCTATTGAGCTTAATAAAATATATCCCTCTTGACAGTTCGCCAACCGGGATTGTCAGAACTTCCTGGTGGGAAACTGATATTTCGCGTACCCTGCTTCCTGTAATATCCATTATCTCAATAGATCTGACATCTGAGATATTTTCAAGGTGCAGTTCGGAAGAAACAGGTACCGGGTATATCCTCAGCCTTGAGGCAAGATTATCGTCAATGCCTGTTGCAAGCTGGAATTCCACAGTATATGTTTTTTGCGTACTCATATCATGAGACTGGACCAGCACGGTAGCAG
>JBJKPH010000394.1:0-2568 GCA_046706585.1 Bacteroidales bacterium
TTCAGGTCGACGGCTATCATTGCTCCGATAAATGCTCCTGCGGTTGCGGGGAGAAGAAGCCACACCCCTTCTGTAAACTCAAAAACTTTCTTCTTCCTGAAAGAAAATGCACTTACTATAGTCTGCAGCATTATACCTACCCTGTTGGTCCCGTTTGCAACCGTTGCCGGCAACCCGAGGAACATCAGCAAGGGTAACGTCAGCAGTGAGCCGCTTCCGGCAAGGGTATTAATAAATCCGGCAACAATCCCTACAACAATTATCGCCGGGTAAATGTACCAATCCATATATGGGTTTATTGTTTAACCAGCCAGTGTTTCCGCTATAGCTGTTTCAAGGTTCGATATAAGGCTATTGTCCTTAATAACATAATCATTTATCCCCTTCCGGGCCAGCTCAAGAACTATATCACCCCTGTCCTGGCCCGATAACATGATTACCGGTATTTCGGCACCTGTCTCACGGATCCTGTCAAACACTTCCATCCCGTTCAGCACGTCTGATCCCGACTTGAAGAAATAGTAATCGAGGATAATAAGATCAGGTTTCCTGTCAAGTGATTCAAGGCAATCCTCGCCATATTCAAAGGACTCGACCAGGTAATCATCGGAGTTGAACCTCTTTACGATAAGCTGCGTAATAAAAGGATCATCATCCACCACAAATATCAGTTTCCTGTTGCTCATTTTCAGGTATAGATTAGAACCATTGTAAAGATAATAAAAACTTCATTTTCCCCTAACTATCTTCAATGATCCGGATACACTGTGCAGGCTATGAGTTGCCCGGAGCAGGTGGCCCCGGGCATACTGCATTTATCCTTCAAAGAGAGGGTACCCTTTCATCATCTTGTGTACCTTTTCCCCAACGGAAGCAATTACTTTTTCGTTCTCAATATCGGAGATCACCTCATCGATAAGCCCCACGATTACCGGCATCGAGTCCTCTTTCAAACCTCTTGTGGTAATTGCAGGTGTACCAACTCTTAATCCTGAAGTAAGGAATGGTGAACGTGAATCGAAAGGCACCATATTCTTGTTTACTGTGATATGTGCCCTTACAAGGGTGTTTTCAACCATCTTGCCTGTAATCTCCGGGAACTTCGTCCTCAGGTCGATCAGCATCGAATGATTGTCTGTCCCACCTGATATTACTTTGTATCCACTTTCAATAAAAGCATCTGCCATAACAGTTGCATTCTTTTTGACCTGCTGCTGGTAAGTCTTAAAACCGGGTGTGAGAGCTTCACCGAAAGCAACGGCTTTTGATGCTATTACATGCTCCAGCGGTCCTCCCTGTACACCTGGGAATACTGCAGAGTTAAGCATAGCTGACATAATCTTGATCTCACCCTTTGGTGTTGTAATACCCCATGGATTTTCAAAATCCTTTCCAAGAAGGATTATGCCTCCCCTTGGTCCCCTCAGAGTTTTATGAGTTGTGGAGGTTACAACGTGTGCAAATTTCAAAGGGTTCTCAAGCAGTCCGGCTGCTATCAGCCCTGCCGGGTGGGCCATGTCGATCATAAGAATGGCTCCGACACTGTCGGCTATGGCACGCATCCTCTCATAATCCCATTCACGCGAATATGCCGACGCACCTCCTACTATCATTTTTGGCTTCTCCCTGAGGGCAACTTCTTCCATCATATCATAATCAACTCTCCCGGTATCTTCCTTTACACCATATGCCACAGGCCTGTAAAGAAGACCTGATGAATTAACCGGTGAACCGTGTGAAAGGTGGCCTCCGTGTGCAAGGTTAAGCCCCATAAAGGTATCACCCGGTTTTAATACCGTCATAAATACTGCCATGTTGGCCTGGGCACCTGAATGCGGCTGCACATTGGCATACTCGGCGTTGTAAAGCTCCTTAAGCCTGTCAATGGCAATTTGCTCACTTTCATCAACAACCTCGCATCCTCCATAGTATCGCCTGCCGGGGTATCCTTCAGCATATTTGTTTGTCATAACCGAGCCCATGGCCTCAAGTACCTGCGGACTTACAAAATTTTCGGATGCGATCAACTCAATCCCATTAAGCTGACGCTGCTTCTCCTTCTCGATAAGATCAAAGATCAGGGTATCGCGTTTCATTTTAATTGTGTGTTTATATTATTAATATACAGTAATTTATCGAAATACAACATTCAAAGGTACAGTACCTGCCCGGTTAATTTTGAAAAACAAATATACAGGTATTTTACTTCATCTAAAGATTGAAATAAATATATAAAATTCAATCTGTCCGGCGAAATATAAATCCGGAAGAAAAAATACAATGATGCATCATCAGAGAATAATACAGCTTCTTATTATCATTATGCCCGGCTATGTGGCTTTATGTAATTACAATGATAATGAATGCATTATAGCTGTATTTCTTATACAGTCAACTCTCTCATATGTTATTCTAATCAATCCCAAAGAACAGGTATGTTATAAAACAGCCATTCTCCCTCCTCCCTCGCTGGTCGAGATTTGACTCGTCCCCGTTGGTCCGGATTTGACTCGTAGAGTTGGTCGTGATTGGCTCCCTTCGTTAGGTCCGGATTTCCCTCCTCCCTCG
>JBJKPH010000395.1:0-5170 GCA_046706585.1 Bacteroidales bacterium
GATTTTATCAACAATGCGGTCGATGGTCCAAACCGGATGCAAAGGCTTATTAATGATCTGCTCGACTTTTCAAGTGTGACAACACGAGGAAAGGATCTGGACAAAATCGACCTGGCAGCTGTACTGGGGCAGGCAATTGCCAACCTCAGGGGAAAAATAGAGGAAACCGGATCTATGATCGTGAATGAGGACCTTCCGTTTGCCTATGGTGATGAGGGACAACTGATAAGGGTATTTCAGAACCTGATTGACAATGCTATAAAATTCAGAAGTAAGGAGGCTCCGAGAATAAATATTTATTCCAGGCCCCTTGATGAACATGTTGAAATCACAGTTGCCGACAACGGTATTGGTATCGATAAGGAATACAATGAAAAAGTATTTACCATTTTCCAGCGGTTACATGGTAAAAATGAATATCCCGGAACAGGTATCGGGCTTGCTGTTTGTAAAAGAATTATCGAAAGACATGGTGGTAAAATATGGCTTGAATCGGAGTCAGGATCAGGAACGAAGTTCATTTTTACTTTAAAAACTAAAATATAAAAAGATGGAATCAGAAACAAATTCCCCAAAACCTATTGAAATTCTTCTTGTTGAGGATAATCCGGGGGATGCCAGACTGGCAAAGGAAGCCCTAAGAGACAGCAAATTGCTGAATAATCTTTATATAGCGGAGGATGGGGTAGAAGCAATAAATTTCCTCCAGAAAAAGGAGAAATACATTTCGGCAAAAAGACCGGACCTGATAATTCTCGATCTGAACCTTCCAAGAAAGGATGGAAGGGAGGTGCTGGCTGATATCAAAGCCGATGAAAGTTTAAAGCGTATCCCCGTAGTAGTGCTTACTATATCAAAGGCTGAGGAGGATATACTGAAGTCATATAACCTTCATGCAAATTGCTTTATTACAAAACCTATCGACCTCGACCAGTTTATAAAGGTTGTTAAATCGATTGAGGATTTCTGGTTTTCGATAGTTAGGCTTCCCAATAAGTGATAACCTGTTTAGTTATAAATTGCATGTGACTATTAATAACAAGAATTATGAATCCCATATTTAACAAAATTGCTGCAAGGTTCATACATCTTTATATATCAGCAGGTAAATAGATCAATAGATCTCGAAGTAGGAAATGAAAAAAAGTGAACTTGAAAATATTGAACTGAACTTACTGCTGGAGGCTATCTATATGCGCTACGGATATGACTTCAGGCATTATGCTATGGCATCGATCGAGAGAAGGGCAAAGCAGATAGTGCAAAAAAACAGGCTTAAGAGTATATCGGAGTGTATCCCGATCATTTTAAATGATGAGTCGTTTTTCGAATCAACAGTAAAAGAATTCTCCATAACGGTAACCGAATTATTCAGGGATCCCTTTGTTTACCGTAAACTCACAGAAACTGTCTTTCCGGTTCTTAAAACCTACCCTTTCATAAGGATCTGGCATGCAGGATGTGCAACAGGAGAGGAGGTATATTCTCTTGCTATTTTGCTAAAAGAGAATAATATGTATGATAATGCCAGGATATATGCTACCGATTTTAATGATGTGGCACTTGAAACGGCAAAGAGAGGGATCTATAAGATCGAGAATGTTAAGCAATGTATTATAAACTATCAGAATTCAGGTGGTTCAAATTCATTCTCAGAGTACTACAACGCAAAATACGATTCTATTTCTATAAGTAACTCACTAAAAAAGAATATCACTTTTGCCAATCATAACCTTGTTACCGATTCGGTATTCGGGGAGATGAACCTGGTCCTCTGCAGGAACGTACTGATATATTTCGATAAAGAGCTTCAGAACAGGGTTCTTGAACTTATTTCCGACAGCCTTGTGAACGGAGGCTTTCTTTGCCTGGGAACAATGGAAAGTCTCTCTTTTACTTCAGTAGATAAAGAGTTCGAACTGTTTTCGGAAAAGGAGAAGATCTATCAGAAAAAATATTCATTACCTGATGAACACATTAAAAAACAGGTAAAAGCAAAGACTAATGGAGCAATAGTGATCGGAGTTTCTGCGGGCGGCTTAAAGGTTCTTCACAATCTGTTTTCATTACTGAGGACAGATCTGCAGACACCAATTATTGTAACCCAGCACTTGTCTCCGAATGATGAAAGCAGCCTGGCTGAGGTCCTTAACTTTAAGAGCAGGGTAAAAGTGGTTGAAGCAAAACACTCTATGAAAATTAAACAGAACCAGATCTACGTTGGTCCACCCGACTATCATCTTATTATTGATCGCCATAAGACATTTATCCTTTCAGAGGATGATAAAGTAAATTACTCGCGCCCTTCGATCGAAATATTGTTTAAGAGTGCATCCAGGGTTTACGGAAGGAATCTTACAGGCATATTACTGACCGGGGCGAATGAAGACGGATCAGAGGGGCTGGCTGCAATAAAGAGTAACGGAGGATTGACCATAGTGCAGGATCCTGAAAGTGCGGAATACAAAGTGATGCCACTCTCTGCAATTGAAATGGGTGTGGCAGATAAGGTTCTTAAAATAAATGAGATAGCTGATTTTATTAATTCATTGTAAGGAATATTATATTTGAACATGCCGGAAAGACCTAAGATATTGATCGTTGATGACAGGGATGAGAATCTGAAAGCTCTCAGGGTAACCCTCTCTGAAGTGGATGCCGACGTAATCTCATCCAATAACGGGAATGATGCTCTTACAGCTACCCTGCATAATAAATTTGCCCTCGCTATCCTCGATGTGCAGATGCCTGGAATGGATGGATTTGAGCTTGCTGATCTTATGCAGAACGATAGTTCAACAAAGAAGATACCTGTAATATTTCTTACTGCAAATTTCCCCGGTAAGGATAAAATATCAAAAGGATATGAATCGGGCGCGGTAGATTACCTGGTAAAACCTTATGATCCGTTTATCCTTTTGACGAAGGTAAATGTATTCCTTACACTTCATAATCAGAGTCTTAAACTCGAAAGATACGGAAATCAGCTTGAGGAACTTGTTAAGGAAAGAACCTCCGAACTTGACGATGCTGTTGAAAATCTAAAAAGATCAAATTTGGAGCTCGAACGGTTTACAACCATAGCCGCTCATGATCTCCAGGAACCTTTACGACGGGTATCAAGCTACTCCCAGTTGCTGGAGAAAAAATATAAAAATGAAATAGATGAGGAAGCTGATGAGATAATCGACTATATAGTCGACGGGGCCAGCCATCTGCAGGAAATGATACTCGACCTGCATGATTATATTGGAATTACACAGGAAAATTTAAAATTTTCCACTGTCGATCTCGACTCGGTTATCAGTAAGGTTATCGGAAGACTGGAGGAAGATATCAGGGAAACCGGAACACAAATTGTCCGGCCTGTGCTTCCTAAAGTGACAGGTGATGAAAAGTTGCTTAACAGGCTGCTATTCAATATACTGGATAATTCAATAAAATTCAGGAGTAAAAGCCGTCCTGAAATAAAGATCACGCCAACCGAACAGGACGATTGTTTAACGGTGGAGATCAGCGATAACGGAATAGGAATTGATCCCCAGTATTCTGAAAAGGTTTTCCAGATATTCTGCACTCTTCACCCTAAGGGGAAATTCAGGGGAAGGGGTACCGGATTATCAATTGCAAAGAGAATAGTTGAGTGTCATGGCGGTAATATCCGGATCGAACCTGTTCCGGCAGGTGGAATATCTGTTTTTTTCACATTAATGAAAAGTCAATGAGTAAGAAAGTAAAACTTAAATATTGAAATATTTCTGGCAGAAAATTCCCATGATAACGCCGGGAACTTTAAACTATTTAAAAATGAAAATAATATCAAAGATCTTTCTCGGATTTGCAGTAACCATTCTGATCGCACTTATAATTGGTTTGTTCGGCATATTGCGAATGAAAAAGATCAGCAGGGCAGATCTGGTTTTGCATGAAAAATGTGTCACCGGACTTGAACTTCTGGCCCGGACAGAAGAAGCTTATTCCCAGGTCCGTGGCAGTATTCTGAATGCAATTATGGACCGGGATGAATATCTCGTTCAGGATTCAGATGCCAAAATGCAGGTTATTGACCAATGTCTGGACGATTACCAGGAGACTATTATTGATGAAACGGATGATAGTATTTATGTAAGCCTTCAGAATAAATGGAATGATTATATTATATACCGTGATCAGGTTAAGTCAGCTATCCACTTGGGAAACTATGATGAGGCAATGAGTATCAGGAAATCGGTCGGAGAAAATGAGAATAAGATAATTTCCCAGGTATTTACCGATATAATCGATTTTAAGATCGCTGCAGCTGAAAAAATGACGGCAGAAAACAGTGCTTTCCAACAAAAAGCCAGTATAGCAATACTGATTTTGATAATAGTTGGAGCAATAATAGGAGTATTAACAGGAATATGGATAGCAGGATCTATACGAAACGGGCTGAACAGACTGAAAGAAATAACCCAGGCGATTGCCGGAGGAGATCTGGATAACAAAATTGACTTATCTTCAAGAGACGAAATAGGTGTTGTTGCAGGTTCTGTTGATATTATGCAGACCTCCCTGAAAAAATCAAGAACCGAATCTGAACAGCAGGACTGGATGAAAACAGGCCTGGCGAGGCTGAATGATACAATGAGAGGAGCACCTGATGTAAATACTTTTGCATCGAATGTGATAACCGAGCTGGCAACATGGCTGGATGCCAAAATAGGTGCGTTTTATATACTTGATAAAAGCAATAATAAGATCGAATACAGGCTTACAGGTTCATATGCATATACAAAGAGAAAGAACCTTTCGAACATCTTCTCACCGGGCGAAGGACTGATAGGACAATCGGTTGTAGAAAAACAACAGATACTGATAAAAAATGTTCCTGATGATTATATCAGGATCTCCTCAGGCCTCGGTGAAACAATGCCAAAATATATATGCATTGTACCTGTTGTTCATGAAGGTGAGGTTACTGCGGTATTTGAACTGGGTACGCTTGGTGAAATGTCTGACCTGCAACTTGAGTTCCTTAAAGATTGTACCGTGTCGATTGCAATAACCCTTGCAGCTGTAAATAGCCGGGATGCCCTTGAAATTGAGCTCAGGAGATCGAAGGAACTTGCCGAAGAGCTTCAGCGTCAGCAGGAGGAGCTGAAGGCGGCAAACGAGGAGATGGAAGAGC
>JBJKPH010000396.1:0-6697 GCA_046706585.1 Bacteroidales bacterium
TTGTAGTTATAGAACAGGATTAAAAAGATAGTCAGGATGAAACATGTAGTAATTACAGGAGGAACAAGGGGTATCGGATCAGGAATGGTCAGAGGATTCCTGAAGAAAGGATACCGCATAACTTTCAGCGGGAAGTCAGATAGTACGGTCTCGGAAACTATGGATAGCCTCTCGCAGGATTGGGATACTTCCTTATACAAAGGAGTTGTCTCAGATATCTCTCAGCCGGATGACATAAACACCCTGTGGGATTTCGGCACCAGTATCTTCGGGACAGTGGATATATGGATAAATAATGCCGGAATTACCAATGAGAGGAATATGTTCGGTAATCTTGATATTGAAAAAGTTTCACGATTGATCGACACAAATATTAAAGGAGTTGTGACAGCAACCCATACAGTCTTTAACCGGATGAAAAAGCAGGGAGGCGGATTTATATATAATATGGGAGGCCTGGGTTCCGACGGGAGAATGATCAGCGGACTAACGCCGTACGGTATGAGCAAGAAAGCTGTGCAGTACTTTACAATGGCTTTCTCCAGGGAAATAGAAACTGAAAATGTGAAGGTCGGATTGTTGCTGCCAGGGATGGTTCTGACAGATTTATTGCTGGATCCAATAAGAAAAAACCGGGAAGGCTCAGAAAATCAAAAGAGGATATTCAATATTCTTGCCGATGAGGTAGAGCCTGTAACCGGATGGCTTGTTGACCGTATCCTCGAAAACGACCGTAATGGAAAGGTCATCTCATATATGTCAAAATGGAAGGTGGCAATAAGGTTCCTTTCAGCCCCGTTTACCGGCAGGGATATAGTAAGCAAGAATCTCTAGGGGATGGGGTAGAAGCGCCCTGAGCTCTCTGCTCTCCGCCTTCCTCAGATATACATATTGATCATCTGCTCAAGCATTTCCTGCCTACCGCTGACCTGTTCAGGTTCACCCTTCGAAAGGGCGTATTCCCTCATACTGTCAAGATCCATTTTACCTTTCTCAAAATCAGAACCTGCACCTGAGTCAAAAGACGAATACCTCCTCCTTTTAAATTCTGAATATTCACTCTCAGTAAGTATGCGATCGGCTATCATCAATGCCCTGGCAAAAGTATCCATGCCTGAGATATGTGCGTAGAACAGGTCTTCAGGATCAGTTGAATTTCTTCTGAGTTTGGCATCAAAATTTATTCCCCCCGTTGAAAAGCCTCCGGCAGCCAGTATGACCATCATGGCCTCCGTTATCTCGTAAATATTTGTGGGAAACTCATCAGTATCCCATCCGTTCTGATAATCTCCCTTATTGGCATCGATACTTCCCAGCATACCGTTATCGGCTGCTACCTGCAACTCATGCTGAAAGGTATGGCCTGCAAGTATAGCATGATTAACCTCAATATTGACCTTAAAGTCTTTCTCAAGTCCGTGTTTCCTTAGAAAACCAATCACTGTTCCTGTATCATAATCATACTGATGTTTTGACGGCTCCATGGGTTTGGGCTCAATCAGGAATGTTCCTTCAAACCCGTTCCTGCGTCCGTAATCGCGTGCCATGGTAAGCATTATTGCCAGGTGTTCAAGCTCACGTTTCATATCTGTATTATGAAGGCTCATGTACCCCTCACGCCCCCCCCAGAAGACATAGTTTTGTCCTCTCAGCGCAATAGTTGCATCAATGGCATTCTTCAACTGGGCAGCAACATGTGTAAGCACTTTGAAATCAGGATTTGTTGCAGCTCCGTTCATGTAGCGGGGATCAGAGAAAAGATTGGCGGTGCCCCACAGCAATCTGACACCTGACTGGTCCTGCATTTTCTTTACTTCAGGAATGATCTTATTCAGTCGTTTCTCAATCTCAAACACAGTCCCATTCCCAACCAGGTCAACGTCATGGAAGCAGTAGAAAGGCACTCCAAGCTTTGTTATGAATTCAAATGCAGCATCAAGCCTGTAGCGTGCCTTATCCATAGGATCCTTTATATTGTCCCATGGAAACCTGCGTGTAGGGTCTCCGAACTGATCTGACCCGTCGCCACAGAATGAATGCCAATAGGCAACGGCAAAACGAAGGTGATCTTTCATTGTTTTACCAGCTACTTTCTGATCTTCATTATACCATTTAAAAGAGAGTGGATTACGGGAATCCTTCCCTTCATATCTTATCCTGCCAATATTTTTAAACATTATCTTTTTGTTTGATCAAAGTATTTATTTCTGCATACAAGTTTTCTCGCCACGCATCATAAAATTCTTCATACATATTTACATTCTGCTCATCAGGGATGTATTCATCGACCTGTTTTAGTCCGCCGAAAGCATGGTCGATATCCGGGAAAATTCCGGCACCCAGACCTGCCCCCCTTGCTGCACCGGCAGCACCATCGGTATTGTAAAGCACAACCGGCACACCCGCAAGTGTGGCAATAAGTTTACAGAAAAGCGGACTGTGGAACATATTCGAGTCACCTGATTTGATAATTTTGATTTCAATACCACACTCAGTAAGGATATCGGCAGCATACCTGAAGGCATATGCCACACCCTCCTGTACAGCCCTGAACAGATGATGCTTACCATGTCTGTTAAGATCCAGGTTCCTTATCAAAGCACCCGGATTCAAATTCCCGAGCAGCCTTTCCGTCCCATTACCAAACGGGTATACCATCAGGCCATCACTACCGGGATTTATACCGGCAGCTATTTCATCCATCACCTGATAAGAAACTCTTCCCGCACATATCTTCCTTATCCATGAGTTCATTATTCCTGTACCGTTGATGCATGCCAGAGCACCCAGCCTGGTTTGCTCATCCGAATGGTTAACATGTGCAAACATATTTATCCTTGATCCGCTGTCTGTCAATGCCCGGTTAGTAATTCCGTACAGGACACCTGAGGTACCGGCCGTTGCGGCAAGTTCTCCTGGTCTTACAACGTTAAGGGAGAAGGCATTATTTGGCTGGTCCCCTGCCCTGTAGCTTACCGGTATACCTTCAGGCAATCCGACTTCTTCAGCGGCTCTTCCACACAGCTCACCCTGTATGCCAAATACATCTGCAACAGAAGGTATTATACAGTTATCAAAACCGAAGTGATCAAGCAGCCTGTTGCTTAAACCGTTCTCCCTGAAGTCCCAGAATATACCTTCGGACAAACCTGTAATGGTTGTACCAACTTCACCTGTTAGTTTCAATACCAGGTAATCACCCGGCAGCATTATTCTGTATATTTTATTATATAAGGAGAGTTCATTTTCTTTCATCCAGGCCAGTTTGGCTGCGGTAAAGTTTCCGGGTGAATTCAGCAGATGATCAAGGCAATAATCCTGTCCCAGTCTGTTGAATGCTTCTTCACCATATTTTACGGCGCGACTGTCGCACCATATTATTGCAGGCCTGAGGACATTGTGATCTTTACCAATAGTGACCAGTCCGTGCATCTGGTAAGATATCCCTATTGCCCTGATACTCTTTCTCAGGGAAGAGTGATTGCCGGTACATTTACGAACGGCAGCACAAACGTTCTTCCACCACATTTCCGGATCCTGCTCAGCCCATCCTGGGCGGGGAGATGTAATTGCCATTTCCTGAACGGGTGATGAGGCTGCAGAGATGACATTGCCGGTACAGGCATCCAGCAATGATGCCTTTACGAATGAACTGCCTGCATCAATCCCTAAAATGAGCATTGCCTTACATATTACGCAATGTTAAAAATAAAAAAATCATCAGTGTATGAAGAGCTATACCCTGTTATGGATAATTATATCAATAATTAACCGGATCAGTTAAAAGATACTTTGACAGTTTCACCCTTAAACTCAACGCTCTTTGATTCACCAGATGGTATCAGAACGATCTTATATTGATGAGGTTCAAAGACTCCTTTATTATCTCCGGGCATTATTCTGAGTGTACGATCATCATTATCCCACTCGAAATCTGTCAGTGTACAATTTTTACCTGTAATATAATCAAGGCTTACCCCATCGTCATTATACAGACTATACTCTCCGTCGCTGCCTGTATAGATCCTCAGTTCTGTCGGACCGTCAGCCTTCTGTCCGGTATACTGTCTCAACGGATCCAAAGGTATAATGGCCCCTGCCCTTACAAACAAAGGCATTGTCTGAAGATCAACTTTTTTAACAATCGTCCTTCCACCTTTCAGAAGTGAATTGTCCCACCAGTCATACCAGTCTCCTTCGGGGAGATAGACATTTCTGGCAGTTGCTCCCTTTTCATACACTGGTGCTATAAGTATATCCCTGCCCCATAAATACTGGTCGCCTGTTTTCCTGGCTATATTATCTTCGGGGTAGTGCAGCCACATTGCTCTCATAAACGGAAGGCCCTTCTCCCTGGCTTCCCATGCGAGTGTATAGTTATACGGCAGCAATCTGTACCTCAGGTCATCATACTTTCTGCAAACGATTTCGATCTCAGGATTATTCAATTCGGATAATAGCGGATTTGCCCGGTTCTCTACAGGACCCAATTCACCAAGATCCCAGCCCCATGGCAGTCTGGTCCACCATGTCTTGCCATGTGAACGGAATGACGGACAGAAGGCACCGAACTGATACCAGCGTGCAAATAATTCACCGGTAAGCTCTTCATTCGGATAAAAACCTCCAATATCTGATCCCCAGAAAGGTGTAAGGCTGAGTGAAGTATTTATTCCCACGGCTATCTGACCTTCAAGTGTTTTCCATGATGACTGAGTGTCACCTGACCATATCCATCCACCCCATTTAGAAATACCCAGGTATCCGTTACGGTGAATACTCCAGGGTCTTACATCAGGTGTGGTATACAGAGAACCCTGGTAATACATCTTATGCCGTTCTAACCGTTCATAAAGGTTAAACCAGTCGCCACCATCGGGCCACCAACCGTCAACTCCTGCTTCTACTACGCCGACATGCTGTTTCCAGTAGGTTAAAATATGTGATTCATCAACCTTTTCACCGGGTGCGGGAGGTATTGATCCATGCAATCCCGGCAATTTGTCACGATCCCACGGCAAAACATGTGCAATAACCTTCACATTCAGATCATGAAGATCATCAATAACAACAGAAGGTTTTCTTTTAAAAACATCAGGATTAAAAGTAAATGAAGGTTGATTGGTATTCCAGCCTCTCGGGCAGAAGCCTGTACCAAGATATATTACCGCATCGATGGGAATACGCTTCTCCCTGAAGGTTTTCACAATATCGATCATCTGATCTTCGTCTTCCAGGGTTCGGTGCGATTGCATATAGCCCAGGGCCCATCTGGGTGGCATAACCGCATGTCCGGTAATATCAGCCAGATCATTCATGAACTCTAATGGCTGAGCAGTATTAAAAACGAAAATATCATAAAAACCTGATATATAAGCATCTTTAGGAGGCATCCCTTTCCCCAGGTTTGCATGCTGGTCCTTCTGGGTCTGGACTGTTGTCTCAACACCAAGCAGCCCCCTCGGGATCAACTTTCCCTTGCTGTTATCAGTAAGATCCACCTGTACCCATGGTGACGCTACAAAAATACTCCATCCACCTGTTCCTATAAGCAATGGTACAGGGTTACGTGAACCATATTCATTCGACTGCCAGCGTGGCTGCATCATATGATATCTTCCCCTCCTGTCAAATTCGATCGTATCGCTCCTGAAGCCTGCCCCTGTTCTGGGACCTCCTTCTCCCATGCCAAGAACAGGGTTATCATCAAGATTGAATGTAACAAACCCTTCTTCATTATAACATAGTTCCTGTATAATGTTCCTGTTTCCGTCCTCTATCACTATTGTTAAAGGATCAGTATCGGTAACCTTAATATACATGTTACCTATCTTTATATCCTTTTTTACACTTTTCCCGGTAACAGTCAGACCATTATCTCCAATATTGTTATTTTCCAGAACCGGATTATACAAGTATTCAGAACCAGAAGGGCTAACTGTTATTCTCAACCCAGTCTGACCGGCATTGTTTATAGTAAGCCTGACAGTCTTTCCCGCCACCGATAAATCCTGGGCAAATGACATAATGGAGACACACGATATCAACCAGATAAATGATACCCTCCTAAAAATTCTTAATCTCATCAGCTAAATCACTTACAGGTTATTATTTATAAAATGGACCAGATTGATAAGTTCATCTCTGTTTTCCATATCTGTTTTATGTGTTTTTAAATACTCTTTCAACTGTCCTTTCATGGCAGGAAATATCTTTGTAAGAGTTCTGCTGTTATAAAACCGCTCTAACCCGCCATTAACACGTACATAGGCAACAGGTTCATAGCGTATCTTTATATTATCCGGCATATCCATATAATATATTGCAGTCCCGTCTTTAAGCTGAGAGACCGTTTTAACATTTGACAACTGTGATGTGCCTCCATAGCCGACTATTTCACCTTCAATATCTGCAGTCGATTTATGCTCAATAAACAGGTCAACAGCATCATCAACAACCAGTTCATAAAAGATATTGTCAAATGGGATGAAGACACAATCCTGCATGCAAACAGAATCTATTGTGTTAATGTTGCTAAGTGCCATCCTGTTGTTGTTCTGGACAAAGACCATCTCTTCAGTCAGACAGTTATAGTTCATGATAGCATCCAGAACGAGGCCGCCTTTTTTATAGACTTTGGCACTTGAGAAGGTGCTGAACAGATATTGGCCCGGATCCTGCTTCAGCGGCACCTGTG
>JBJKPH010000397.1:0-5475 GCA_046706585.1 Bacteroidales bacterium
CCCTGCACCAGATCGGATACATTCTTATTTATTGCTATCAGATGGTTGTCTTCGTACAGTATCTCCATGGCAGTCTTAATACTGTTCCTTTTCGTTCGGAAAATCGCTGGAGCGGACATCACTGATATAATTTTTGACAGCCCCGTGGATCTCTGAATAGAGGTTATGGTACCTTCTCAGGAACCTTGGCGAAAACTCCTGAGTTATGCCAAGCATATCATGCAGCACAAGTACCTGTCCGTCGACCCTGTTCCCTGCTCCTATTCCAATTGTTGGTATATTTATAAGCTTTGTCACCTCCTCACCCAGTGTGGCAGGTATCTTTTCAAGCACCAGGGCAAATACTCCTTTTTCACTTAAAAGGGCAGCATCCGATTTCAGCCTCTCTGCCTCTTCTTTCTCTTTTGCCCTGACGACATATGTGCCAAACTTATGTATCGACTGGGGAGTGAGTCCAAGATGTCCCATAACCGGTATTCCTGCCGATAGTATACGTTCCACCGATTCGGCAACCTCGCGGCCTCCTTCCAGTTTTACTGCGTGTGCTTCAGTCTCTTTCATTATCCTTATTGCCGAGGCCAGTGCTTCACGCGAGTTCCCCTGGTATGTACCGAAAGGCATATCAACTACTACAAGAGCTCTTTTGGCCGCACGAACCACTGAACTGGCATGATAGATCATATTATCGAGCGTTATAGGTACCGTGGTTTCATAACCAGCCATAACATTTGAGGCCGAGTCTCCAACCAGGATCACATCCACTCCTGCCTCATCTACTATTCTTGCTATCGAATAGTCATAAGCGGTAAGCATTGCGATCTTCTCACCCTTGAGCTTCATTTCATTCAGCACGTGGGTGGTAACCCTTTTTACCGAACTGTGTACAGACATAACTGATGATTTAGCCATTAATTCTGTAAAGCTAATAAATTGTAAACAGATTTTGCAGATTTCAGACTAATTGGATGTATATGCCTGTCTTTTTGTCACGATTGACCGCTTTCATGGACACTCACAGTTCCCATAAATGTCATAATTGCATAAAAGTTAGCAGCTATGGAGGTGGCACAATCATTGTAAAAAAAAAGGAAACAGAAATCGATTAAAACATTTACAATGGGTAAAATTATAGGTATAGACCTGGGAACTACCAATTCATGCGTCTCCGTAATGGAGGGTAATGAACCGGTTGTGATCCCAAACAGCGAAGGGAAAAGAACTACACCTTCGATAGTTGCTTTTGTGGAAAATGGTGAAAGGAAAGTTGGTGACCCGGCAAAACGCCAGGCTATTACCAACCCGAAGAAAACTGTTTTCTCCATTAAGAGATTCATGGGTGAATCGTATGACAATATCACCAAGGAGATCAACAGGGTACCTTATGATGTTGTAAAAGGTGATAATAACACACCGCGTGTTAAGATCGATGACAGGCTTTACTCACCGCAGGAGATATCGGCCATGGTTCTCCAGAAGATGAAGAAAACTGCCGAGGATTATCTGGGTCAGGAGGTTACAGAAGCAGTAATTACCGTACCTGCTTATTTCAATGATTCACAGCGTCAGGCAACCAAAGAGGCTGGTGAGATTTCAGGGCTGAAGGTTAAAAGAATAATAAACGAGCCAACAGCTGCCGCACTTGCATATGGTCTTGACAAGAAATCAGAAGACCTGAAAGTAGCAGTATTCGACCTTGGTGGTGGAACATTTGATATCTCCATACTTGAACTCGGCGATGGTGTATTCGAAGTAAAATCGACCAATGGTGATACTCACCTTGGAGGTGATGATTTTGATGCCATGGTTATCGACTGGCTTGCAGAGGAATTTCTGAAAGATGAAAATGTTGACCTGAGGAAAGATCCTATGGCACTCCAGAGACTTAAGGAAGCCGCTGAAAAGGCAAAGATCGAGCTTTCAAGTTCAACCAGTACTGAGATAAATCTACCGTATATAATGCCAGTTGACGGTATTCCCAAGCACCTCGTTAAAACACTTACAAGGGCACAATTTGAAAAACTCTGCGATAGTCTTATCCAGTCGGTGGTTGAACCATGCAAAACGGCCCTTAAAGATGCTGGGCTTAAAGCCTCGGAAATCGACGAAGTGCTACTTGTTGGTGGGTCAACACGAATTCCAGCGATACAGGATATCGTTGAAAAATTCTTTGGCAGGTCTCCTTCGAAGGGAGTAAATCCGGATGAGGTTGTTGCAGTTGGAGCAGCAATCCAGGGTGGTGTACTAACCGGTGAAGTAAAGGATGTACTCCTTCTCGACGTAACGCCTCTGTCACTTGGGATAGAGACAATGGGGGGAGTGATGACCAAACTGATAGAGTCGAATACGACCATCCCTACAAAGAAAACCGAGACATTCACAACAGCTGCCGACAGCCAGCCTTCAGTTGAGATCCACGTACTGCAGGGAGAAAGGCCGATGGCATCAGGAAATAAAACTATCGGGAGGTTCCACCTCGATGGAATTCCGCCGGCACCAAGGGGTATACCCCAGATAGAGGTTACTTTCGATATTGATGCCAATGGTATTCTTAATGTCTCAGCTAAGGATAAAGGAACAGGTAAAGAGCAGAGAATAAGAATAGAAGCCTCATCAGGATTGAGCGACGATGAGATCAGGAGGATGAAAGAGGAAGCAAAAGCCAATGAAGAGTCTGATAAGCAGGCCAAGGAATCGGCAGATAAACTCAATGCTGCAGACAGCATGATATTCCAAACAGAAAAACAGCTGAAGGAGTTCGGAGATAAACTGCCTGCTGACAAAAAAGCTCCGATTGAGAAATCACTCGAGGAACTTAAAGAAGCTCACAAGAATAAAGACCTCGATGCCATTGATAAGGCACTTGCCGATCTGAATACAAAATGGCAGGCTGCATCAGAAGAGATATATAAGGCTTCACAGGCTTCCGGAGCCACAACCGGTGAAGGGAACCCTGAAGGACCTCAGCCAGGAAGCGATAATGGAGGAGATGAAGTGACAGATGTCGACTTCGAGGAGGTAAAATAGGCATATATCTACCATATATATACTGGCAAAAGCGCTTCGGTTTAATTACCGGGCGCTTTTTTTATTTCAGTAAGTCAGAAAAATCCGCCCGTTCCATTTTCCGGTTGCTCCAATAAAGTGCCGCATTCAATCGTTTTACACTAAAAAGTATTAATTTTACATTTATGATGTCTGGAACGAAAATATACCTCACACTGCTATTGCTGGCGATATTACAGTCCATTTCAGGACAAGACAATGACACGCTGAACTTTACTGACAGTAATGGTCTCATGCAGGGCAAATGGGTTAAATACTATGAAAACGGATTTCCAAGATATGAAGGTATATTCAGGAATGGTAAACCGGTTGGTGAATTTATCAGATATCATGAAACGGGAGGTATATCCTCAATCCTTGACTACCATGAAGGTTCAGATTCGGCAACAGCAGTCTTCTTCCATCCAAATGGATTCATTGCTGCAAAAGGCCTTTATATAGGTCAGGACAGGCAGGGAACATGGGAATTCTATTCAGCCTATATCAAGGATTACCTTCTTGTAAAGGAGGAATATGACAGAAATATCAAACAGGGGAAAAGCACAAAATACTATTGGAACGGTAATGTCGCCGAAGAATTCATCTATGACGGAGATAAAAAAAACGGTCCGTGGCACCAGTATTATACCGACGGGGTAATGTGTATCTCTTCCATATATAAGGACGGCAAACTGAACGGGGCCTT
The DNA here is from genome assembly GCA_046706585.1 of Bacteroidales bacterium. Taxonomy (GTDB): domain Bacteria; phylum Bacteroidota; class Bacteroidia; order Bacteroidales; family VadinHA17; genus JBJKPH01. The sequence goes on from JBJKPH010000397.1 coordinate 3,749, forward strand.
TAATACATTCCATACTTCGGGTGCAAAAGAAATAACCGGGACATACAACAGTGATGTCAGGGTTGGAGAATGGACATTTTATAACGAGGACGGGTCGGTCAGGCAAAAGATAGTATATAATAATGGCATCCCTGAAAACAATGAAGAGCTGATCAAAGCCGAAACCGATTATCTTGACCAGCTCGAGAAGAACAGTGGCAAAATTGAAGACCCGGAGAAAACAGGAAAGATATGGTAAATGATACATATATTTCAGGGTTATTGATCCTTATTCCTAATATGCATTTTCACATCTTCAGGCAAACAGCCTCCGGAAATTCCGCAAACTTCAGCAAGGGACCCGCATTTTGAATTATCATCCTGTGAATAGTAAAATCTTTTATAACTGTTAAAATGTCTGAACCCGGAATCACAATAAGTCAGCTTCAGGGAAAGATAAGGGACTCCATCATGGACAGCCTGCCGGATGGAATATGGATCACCGGTGAGATCTCTGAAATAAGGGTTAACAATACCGGACATGCATATCTGGAGATGATTGAAAAGGGAGAAGATGAGAATGTTATAGCAAAAGTCAGGGCAGTCATATGGTCAAGAAAAGCAAGGATGATCATGCCTTATTTTGAAACTACTGCAGGAATTCCACTGAAGGAAGGAATAAAAATACTGGTCAGGGCAACAGTAAACTACCACCAGCTCTACGGACTGAATCTGGATATAAGTGATATCGATCCACTCTATTCTGCAGGTGAAGTAGCAGTCAGGAGAAGGGAAATAGTTAACAGGCTTGAAAATGAAGGAGTATTGAACATGAACAGCGAGACAATATTCCCTCTGTTTCCCGGTAGAATTGCTGTGATATCATCTGGCACTGCAGCAGGCTATGGTGATTTTCTGGATCACCTGACCAATAATGCCTTTGGCTACTGCTTCTCAGTTTCCCTGTTTCAGGCTGCTATGCAGGGACATGAGACAAAAGATTCGGTTGTAGCAGCTCTCAATAATATCTTTAACAGTGTTGCTGATTTCGACATTGTTGTAATAGTGAGGGGTGGTGGTGCACAGTCAGATCTTGGCTGGTTTGATAATTATGATATCGCATACACCATAACTCAGTGCCCGTTGCCGGTGCTATGTGGTATAGGGCATGAGAGAGACATAACCGTGACCGACATGGTCTCATTCAGCAGCCTGAAAACCCCGACTGCAGTTGCAGACTTTATTATTGAAGCAACTGCCGGCACCGAAATGTATATTAAAAGTCTAGGACAAAAGGTAGCAGCAATGGCAAAGGATACAATAAGGTCGCAAGGAAAATCGATTGACCGGTTAGTGTCAGGGATTGCACCCTCAGCCACAAGGCTGGTTAGCTCAGGGCTGCAAAAACTGGCAACAGGAAAACAGAGGCTCATTAGCGGTATAAAAAGGATAATAGAGATGAAACTGTCAATGCTTGATTACACTGACAAGACAGTGCAGAACATGAGTCCTGAGAAAGTACTTGCCAGAGGATACTCGATTACACTTTCAGGCGGGAAACCTGCCAGGGATGTAAGTGAGCTGACTAAGGGTGATGAGATCATTACTCTTCTGCATAAAGGGAAATTAAAGAGTAAAATTTTTGATATAAATAATTAATTTCAGACATTGTACTCCTTGTATCTCAGGGATATGACCAGGATGAAGAGACCATTATTGATCGTATGTTTACTCCTCTGCTTTATAGG
>JBJKPH010000398.1:0-3692 GCA_046706585.1 Bacteroidales bacterium
AAACCTGTATAACCTTTCGGATTTTCTGAAAAACATTGAAAGGAACACCAGGCCTGGTGCTGCCAGTACGATGAAAAAGGAATACAGAACAGTGAATTATAGGAGGGAGAACGTCACTTTTGCAGAAGGAAGACCAAGGAATATCTATCATAACCTGAAAACCAGCGATGTGAAAGTAACCGTCAGGGACCAGGATGGAGCCCTGGTGGATGGTAAAATGGAAATAGCTACCGATAATAAGATAACCTTTACTTCAGAGCAGGTTATTACTGGTGCAGTTGTCGAAGTTGAGGGTCAGGTCGAGAAAAAACGAAGTCCGTTGATAATAGCAGGTGAGTATTTTGTCAGGGCATTGATGGGAGTCAGGTCAATTTCGGCTACATATTCGATAGACCAGGGGCAGATATTGCCGGGATATACACCGGGCACTTCATTCCTGGGAATGAGCAGGGTTAATAACGAACTGGCACCGGGAATTCCTTTCCTGATCGGTTATTCCGATCCGCGATTTTTTGATCGGGCATTGAAAAAAGGCTGGCTGTCAACTGATACCCTTCTGAACAATGCAGCAGTTATGAACAGTCGTGAGGCATTAACTGCAAGAAGCACCGTTGAACCGTTCCCCGGAATGAGGATCGACCTTAATGTCGAAAGGAGGTTTTCGCGGTCTGTATCATCGTACTACAGACCCGGGACCGACGGTTCGTTCCCCGATTCACTGAGGAATACCCTGACTTCAGGAACTTTCTCGATATCAATAGTTTCATGGGGAACGGCATTTGAGAAGATCGACGAAAAGAACGGATATCTTTCTCCTGCTTTCGAAGCATTTAAGGCTAATACGGTGGTGATCTCCCGAAGGCAGGCTGAGGCAAGAAAGAAAATAGACCCTTCCTATAACCCTGATATCGATCCTGAAACAGGACTGCCGATCGAGGGACCATATAAAAATGGTTACGGCGCTACCTCCAGGGATGTGCTTATCCCTGCCTTTATTGCAGCATACTCTAAACGCGATCCTGAAAAGGTCAGCCTTGATATGTTCCAGCCCATTACCAGTATGATGCCCAACTGGAGAATAATGTTCGACGGCCTTTCACGATTCCCTGCCGTTCAGAATGTTTTCAGATCGATAAGTATCTCTCACCAGTACAGGAGTACCTATACGGTAGGGTCATACACAACCAATCTCTATTATAATGAGGATGAGGATGGTATTAGCCGCATAAGGGATTTCGATTTTAACTTTATACCTCAGTACGAACTTAATGTTGTGACTATTAACGAACAGTTTTCTCCCCTGTTGAATGTTGACATGAACTGGAAGAGCAGTCTTACAACAAGAGTTGAGTGGAAGAAATCACGAACCGTATCTCTGAATATGGCTAATAACCAGGTTGCTGATGTAAGGAATAATGAATTTACCCTGGGTGTCGGTTACAGGTTTAATGATGTGCAGATAGTTATCAGGACAGGCGGAGTGCAGAGACCACTGACGAGCGACCTGAATATAAGACTTGATGTTTCTGTCAGGGATAATAAAACGGTCTCACGGAAACTGGTCGAAAATGTTAATCAGGCAGTGGCCGGTCAGACAGTGTTCAGCATCAGGACAACAGCTGACTATGTGCTTAGCGACAGATTCAATCTGCAGGCATTCTTTGATCACTCGCTCAACAATCCATTTGTGGCAACCACATATAAAACCTCAAATACCAATTTCGGATTCAGCCTGAAATTTACACTTGTACAGTAAATACCGGCTTCACCCCGTTGTTAAAGATTTGAATCCCCCCCGTAACGGTTCAGAGGCGTAACGGTTCAGAGGCGTTGTCGCAGATCTCCGAATCTGCGACTTTACCAGGTAAAGCTACCGGTCCGGATTCGGAGGTCCGGACCTAACGAAGGGAGTCAATCACAACCAACTTTACGAGTCAGATCCGGACCAACAGGTAGTTATAAAGATTCTGATCAACCCTTTTTGATATAATGTTTTAAAAAATAATTTATTCATTGTGACAATTGATATAAAGAACTATTTTTGAAGAAAGGTTGTTGAACCTGCTAACTAAAAAACCGCAATAATATGAACATTCCAGAAAACTTAAAGTACACCAATGATCACGAATGGATTCGGGTCGAAGGTGAATTCGGATATGTTGGAATAACAGATTTTGCCCAGGGTGAACTTGGGGATATCGTTTTTATCGAAATCGAGACTGTCGGAGAAACTCTCGGCCAGGGTGATGTATTCGGTACTATCGAGGCTGTTAAAACTGTTTCCGACATGTTTATGCCTGTTGGGGGAGAGATCCTGGAATTGAATCCTGAACTTGAGGATCATCCCGACTTTGTAAACCAGGACCCTTTCGGAAAGGGCTGGATGGTTAAGATAAAGATATCGGACCCATCAGATCTTGATAGCCTGCTTTCAGCATCTGATTATGCCGGAATAACAGGTTAAGAATGTAATGAGGCTTGTCCCGACAATAATCTTCTTAATAGCTGCTATAGTGTTAATACCTATAGCAGTTTTTTTTACCGGCATAGATCTGAGTGGTTTTCAGGCAGGTATGCTCAGGGACCTCTTTATGATCATGTTAGCTGTGGCTTTGCTCTGCTTTATTGTAAGTGAGCTGGCATTGAATTACAGCCAGGTTGACAAGCTTTGGAGTATCATGCCAGTGATATATTCCGCAATAGTTATGTTCAGGAGCGGGATGCAACCACGTATAGTGGTCATGACCATCCTTGTCTTTGTGTGGGGAGCCAGGCTTACCTTCAATTTTGCCAGGAGGGGAGGGTATAGCATTAAATTCTGGCAGGGAAATGAAGATTATCGCTGGGCAGTATTAAGAGAGATGCCTTTCCTGCGGGGAAGGATCAGGTGGGCATTGTTCAATATGTTTTTTATATCTCTGTACCAGCAGACCCTGATACTTCTTTTTACTCTTCCTGTATTAGCAGCCATGGTCATTGACCCGGCCCCGTTGAACCGGATCGACGGACTGGCCACATTACTGGTCATTGCTATGGTGATCATCGAAACTGTTTCTGATCAGCAGCAATACAGGTACCAGCAGGAAAAGAAGAGGCGGCTGACCGTGGGTTCAGAGTCCGGGGAGGAATATGAAAGAGGTTTTGTAACTACCGGATTGTGGAAACTGGCAAGGCATCCAAACTATGCAGCAGAGCAGGGTGTATGGATATCATTTTATCTTTTCAGCGTTGCAGCTACCGGGAAATGGATAAATTGGTCGGTAACAGGTGCTGTATTGCTGGTACTGCTCTTCTTTGGCAGTTCAACATTCAGCGAGAGCATCAGCGCTTCCAGGTATCCCGCTTACAGGGAATATATGAAAAAGGTACCACGGTTTATTCCGGGTATTGGGCGGAGAGGAAGCAGCGTACGAAGGGACTAAAGACTGAGAGACTCATTCTCAACTCATTCTCAACTTACTCTCAACTTACTCATTACCAGGAACCAGCAATCCGCCTATGTTGAAACTACGGCGGACGAAGCCAAGAACCAGCAATCCGCCTATGTTGAAACTACGGCGGACGAAGCCAGCAACCAGTCCTACTTAAGTGTCTTTTTCACTTCGTAGTTCTTATATCCTTCGATAATGTCGCCCGGTTTGATATCGTTGAAATTTGTTACGTTAAGCCCGCATTCATATCCTGAGCTTACC
>JBJKPH010000399.1:0-1720 GCA_046706585.1 Bacteroidales bacterium
GCGTAATACAGGGGGAAATATGGTGCTTTCAAATATCGAGTGGAATTCACCGGCCTGGAAGGGAGGATTAAGCGACCAGGACCAGGTATTGGCAATCAACGGCGCAGAGCCCGGGACCATGAGCCTGGATGAGATACTGGCAGGATATCAGGCAGGGGATACTCTTCATTTTAATCTGAAGACCCGCTATTTTGAAAGAGATGCAGATGTTGTCCTGGCGACAAAAAGAAGTGCTGATTTTACTATTACAGAACTGCCTGATCCGAAAGTGGACCAGGCAGCTATTCTTGGCAACTGGTTAAAATAGATATTTATTCCTATCTGTTTCCAAACCTGTTCCCTGATCCGCTTCCTTCAGAGTAAAGACCCTCGCGTGAAAGCAGGTGGTCAAGGTTGGCGACACCGTAAACCACAACGGCTGTTACTGTAGCCGAATGTTCCTGGTATTCAGGTATACTCTTGTTATAAAGATCTCTCTCGGTATGCCATATCTCATTGTAATCGAAATCATAACCCTTGGTGTCTTCAAGACCGAACTGTAGTGTTGGTACACCATTCATAGCAAAGTAAGCATGATCGGAACCGCTGGGCCTTGTCGGCCGGGGCCTGGGCTCACTCCTGGAAAGGGTAAACGGAAAATCAGGATTTATGCTGTTCAGAGGCTCGCATATCTTAGCAAAATCATCGTACATTGCATCAGGCACCGACAGTGTGACAGCTGCCTCTGGTGTATGATCGCGGTTGAAATAATTGGATATTTTCCCAAGTTCGTTCATATGAGCTTCAACCCAGTGTTTTGATCCCAGCAGGCCGAATTCCTCAGCTGCCCAGGCACAGACCAGTATAGTCCTTTTTGGCTTGCCTCCCGCTGCCATGATCATACGTGCCGCCTCCATTGCCGGAGTCAGTCCTGAGCCATCATCCACACCACCTGTTGCTACATCGAATGCATCAAGGTGTCCGCCCATCATTACATATTCATCCGGATATTTTGTTCCGGGAATAATACCAATAACATTATAATATTTTACAGGGCCCATTTTAAAATGATTCCTTATATCGAACTCAAGGAAGAATGTCCGCCTTTCACGAGCCTTCTGTTCAATAATCGCATACTGGTGTTCATCCAGTTTGATATCCGGAATTGTCGGCAGGTTGTTGAAGGTCAGAGTTCCGTTGTTTATATTCTGTCTGTCATAAAGAGCCCTGATGGGTACCGGGGATGACTGGATGATCCCGAGAATGCCTGCATTAACCATCTGTCTGTAAAACAGCGCCGGCATCTCAACAAGAGGTATCAGCTCCTTTTGCTCACCACCTTCCTGGGATGCTCTCCTGTTCTCCATCCTTATCTCCCTGTTCTGCCTGTCAATATCTTCGTTGAGGGCAATAATGCTGTCGCGAAGTTTGTCGCCATTGACCGAATAGTCGATAGGCCATCCGTTATTCTGACCACCAATCAGCACCCAGGCTCCTTTCAGTTTGCCCTTCATAGCATCAAATTCGGCCTGGGTTTTTGGCTCTATTACCACGTGCCCCACCTGAACACCTTTTGTTCCTGATGTATAAGAAGGGGTAGCAAAATGCAGGTCCATTCCGTCTTCTCCCAGCATCCTTCCAAACCAGGGACCCCGGTTAAATCCTACAGGTACCTCTCCGGCCTCATCACATTCGACTTTCATTGCCCATTCAGTAAATTTACTTGCCACGCATTGGGCAG
>JBJKPH010000400.1:0-8375 GCA_046706585.1 Bacteroidales bacterium
TTATCGATGTATTGCTACAATCAGGGATCCCTTAGCTATATCCACAAAGTAATAAAGTAAAAATATCACCTGCCCAAATTGGTCAGAGGGTTATTGCGAGTCACGAAGATCTTCAAATAACCCGAAGACTCATGACTTCGGCGTACGGGAAGGAATGGTATATTTATGCGACCCCGCCGGGGTCGTTTTCACTTATACAGTTTCCGGTTTTACAATTGTTTGATCCCTGCGGGATCATAATTTAGAGACGACCGTATAGCGGTCGCAGAGTTGTATACTTCTTATGTCAGTTCAGGGTTTCAGCAGGTGGATTGCCAGATTAACAGCTAAGGCAATACCACCTCATTTTATTTTAACGATCATAAGTATTGGATTATCATCAAGGTCAATATTTTCAACCATCTCAATAAACCTGGTATGATCATCGGGAAACAGTACATTTTCCCTGCTGAATTTTCCTTCGTCGGACCACTTCTTAAGTTGGGTAGGGTAGAGGAAACAAAAAAAGAACTTTCCTGCGGTGACATAGTAGGAAGGCCAGAAGGATGGCCCTCCGTCGATATCATTGATAACACCCTTAAGTTCCTCATCCGGATTTGAAACAACCGCGACCGAGCCATCTGACCTGTTGAGCAGAGCCATATTATAGTTACCCTGGAACTGATAGGAGATCATCCAGTATGACTCAGACTCCAGCCCTTCAATATTAGTTATGTACTTCTCCTTTTCATTACTGTATTTTGCATAATTAAGAAGTGGATCATACGGGACCTTAAAATGACCGGTATTCCATGTTATGGCGGGGTTCAGTTCACCATCAGGGAATACTTTGAAAATGGTGTCGTTTTCATAGGTGTTTATTATAACGCCATCCGGAGCTTCATAAAAAGAGGGGAGCATGATCGTAATGCCACGGCCGGTCCTTAAGGGATTTTTGGCATATACATACGTTCTGTTGATCGTAGCACCTGTTTGATCAAAGACTACAAACCTGGGAACAATACTATCGGCATACCTGATGTTGTTCTGTGATGTGACAAATACATTATTACCCACGTAACCAAACCCTCCGGGTTTACATTCAGGCTTGATCTCATTAATGAACCGGCCCTCAAGATCAAATTCCATTATTACGCCCCGCATAGCGTTCCACACACAGATAATATTATCTTCCCTGTTTAACCTGAAGTATGTATCAAAATCATATTCTCCGGGGCCTTTTCCTATTTTGCCTATGGTTCTTATAAACTTTCCACTCCTGCTGAATAATCCCACCGGCTTACCATGTTCGTTGATCACGATAAAGGAATCGGCTATTGCCACCTGTACTGACTTGTCTCCGATAAGGTATGCAGGATCTGTTTCAAGTTCAATATACTCTATATCTTCAACAAAATCAGAAAGGTATATTTCCCGTTTATTGTTGATGATATTTTCAAATTCGAGATGCACGGGTCCGGCTATGACTTCTGTTGTATCACCGGTCAGTCCTTCAACAGTTTTGTCACTTCTTTTGCCATTGCAGGACAACAGGAACAGTGTACCCAGGATCAGGATACAATTTATTTTAATGATTCTGATATTCATATGCTCAACTCAAGGATGAAATAATTATGACAGCTGACCGCTCTTATTTTTTCATACTGACAATCATCAGCACCGGGTTATCATTTTCTTTAAGGCCTTTGACCATTTCCAGAAACTGCTGTTTCTTTTCAGGATCAATTGCCGGGTTATCTGAAAACTGCTCAAGATTCTTTTCACCAATTATCTGGTGAGGCAGAAGTGGTACGAACAGTGTCGAATCGTTTACTGATCCTTTAGGCCAGAAATCGCTTCCACCATCAATATCGTTGATCAGATTTCCCGGATTTCCCTGGCTGTCAGTTATAAGCATCCCTGATCTGCTTCTGCGGTCATATATCATGTTCCACTGAAAATCCTCCTCCATATTGCTAAACTCCTGACTGGCAATATATAGTTTCTCATTTGCTTCCATCGAAACGGCAAACCTGTATCCTTTGCTTTTTTCACTGAAGTACTCAAATCCTCCCTGAGCCACTTCAACCCTGTATTCATCAGGAAGTTTATACTTACCCATATTGATGAAATATTCAGGAACAATTGAATTATTTTTTAGTTTATAAACAGTATCGTTATACATATATTTCATCGATACAGTTCCATGAGAATTATAAAATGGTGTGAAAAGGTGGTAACCTATTGAACTGGAATAACCCGACTTGTTTTCCCAGGTATAATGGTTCCTCACAACCGACAGGGTATCACCTGTATCTGATCTGAGTAAAAAAACAAATTCCTCATTACCCCAGTTGGGCGGGTCATAAAAGAGTTGTTTCCTGCCGGGCAGGATCCTGATATTCAACACATCGGGTACCTGGACAGATTTTAGAAATTCGCCCTCATAATTGAAATAGTATAATTTTCTTGCCCAGTTGGTCTGCGCAACCAGTTGTTCATCATTATCGAGTACCGAGAGCATTCTTATTAAACCTATTTCCCCGGGTCCCCGGCCCTGTTTGCCGATCTGCTTAATGAATTTCCCATCTCTTGTAAACTGCAGGATATGATAGACATTGTCAATAAAAATGTACTTATCTGTAAAAAAATAGTCTGCATAGGGATGAAGCAGGCATTTATCACCTGTTTCAAGTACTGCGTAATTCACGTCTGAGGCAATTTCGCTGAGCCTGACTTCGGCCGGACTTTGCATGATGTCCTCATAACTGATATCGAAAAACCGGTCCCTGTCGTACTTCTCAGCTGTATCCTTATCACCTGATCTTTGTGTGCATGATACAGATATTAATATAATAATTAAGGGAAATAATCTTTTCATAGCTTTTGTTAAACTTAATTGTGTTTATTATCTAATTCAGGTTCAATTTCTATAGCGTAAGTTCAATACAAGCCGGTCATTGCCAGACACCCCTGTCCCGGGCCCTTTGTGAACCGTATATAATTATCTTCTGTTAAACAGTTTTGTATTGCTGATACCCATTTTCAATCAGAGACTACAAAGAACTTTTCCTGAACTGATAAGCTAAAGTTATAAAAATTTTTCAGACTGACTGCCTTTATTTCAGGTGCTTGATATTCTTTACTTTGAGCCTGCTTCAATTAAATAAAACTGGCCGGTAAAAATTTATTTAATTAATGAAGGGAATTGCAGATTTATCTGCCTGGTAAATATCTGTTAATTACTGATTATTATAGTCCTTCTTCCGGAACTTCCGAATCTTGGATTTACCACGTTGTTATAAATTGATCCGAATGTATATGTGAATCCAAAATTGGCAAAATATGAAAAATCAGTCTTCAGCTCTTTTTGTCTGAGCAGTATCTCCTCGGTTGTTGCACCACCTTTTATAAGTGAGATCTGGTTATGTATAAATGAGAAGCTGCCACCCAGGTTAATGTTCAGTCCTTTTGCTATCCTCCAGCTGACCGAGCCGTCAATTGAAAGGTAGTTTTCTGACCAGTCACGGAGATGGTTTAACCACATTACTGAAAAATCAATGCTACCCCATTTCTGTACAACTTCGAACGCAGATCGCAGGCTATGGATCATTAACCCTTCATTTAGCTTGTCATATATTGTAGTATCAACATAATTATTGTATGCATAACCTAAAGAATAGAGAAACCTGAACTGGTGTCTTGTCGACTCGGCATAAGGAAAAACATCATATTCAATCCCAGGCATAAAGCTTGCCCTCAGCTGGTAATTGTTATAAGATGATGACCCTACCTCGGCACTTCCTCCGTAGGACCAGTGATCTCCAATGCTTTTTACAATAAGTGCTTCTGCCGATCTTGATGTTGTAATACTTTCATAGTCTTCCCCGTCTATATCAAACCAATCCCTTCCGTAGGAGTAGTCTGTACTGATATTTATTTTCCAGTCATTTGTGACCCTGCTGGCTGTAATTCCCCCGAAGGCATCTATGGTGCTGTATGTCGACTGCCCGAACATAAATCCATTGGCGCTGATCCTGAAAACCCAGCTGTTCCATTTATCGGTTGAAACTTCGTCATTTATTGGTTGATTGAACGATATATCAATGAATTTTGAGAGAGGTGTTTTTACGACATACCTCATTATACCCTGCTTGAGAGTACTTACCGCCTCCGCCCTTACTTTGTCCTGAGTATCATCAGGAGAACTTGAAAAGGATATGGTATCATCCTGGCCCTCAAATCTTCCTCTTCCTTCGAGAAAATATGTGTATTCGGTCCCTCCTGAACCGGTCCTGCGGGTAGTGGAGATAATAAATACATCACAATCCTTTATATCCCTGACATAGTTCAGGAAAGGGATCTCCTTCTTGACATAATCGCTGGCTTCCATATAAACATTGAGTGCATCTTTCCTCAGGGTATCAGAATCTGCTGTCGGTTGTTCCTGTCCATAACCGGAAACCGGTAATAATAATATTAACAAAATAAGGCTGATTGTATATTTCATAATTTGATAAGGTTTAATATCCATGTGGGCAAAACTATTCTATTTTAGATAACCATGCCCCGATCTTCAGGGTGTTAACTTTACATTAACCCGGCATTTACAAATGATGTTTCTGAAATATAGCCCCCCGTTATGATATTGGCTGGTAGCATTGACTACATTTTTCGGGGATATTATTATCGATGAACAGACATATTTTCTAATGCATATGTTATCTGGTTGGAGGCCCATAGCGAATATGATAAAATTGGTACCAGGGAGTCAGGATACGGAACATAATTAAAAAAAATTGTAATGCGGGATTGTTTTTAGCGTCTTTTATACAGGTATATTCAAATTACCGGAAATGAGAACACTTATTTTTACCATCAGCCTTTTATCTCTTCTGGCCACGGTTAATGCACAGGTGAATGAAGACGGAATAATTGCCGAAATGTACGATCTGGAACTGTCAGTTTACCCCACTGACTCCTATCTTAAAGGTTGTGCAAGGATTACTATCACAGGACTCAGTAATGATACACTGGCATATTACCTGCATGGTGAACTCAGAACTGATTCGGTTTTTCTGGATAATGTAAAGCTTGATTTCAACCAGGGAAGGCAATATTATTATTATAACTATTCACTTACTGCAAACAAAACGATAGCAGCTATTGATGAAACCCGTATTGATAATACAGTGGAGGAGCATACATTAAAGGTATATTACTCAGGCTTTTTTCACCCTTCGTTTTCAAGGGGACAGTCTGATTTTATGAAAATTGATCAAACCGGAGCATGGCTGCGTTCTTACGGATATTCATTATGGTTTCCGGTATTCCTGGATGACGGAAGTGAAAGTTATAATGTGGAGTTTAAAAGGGTAAGTGTAAACATCCCTGAGGACTATTCATGTATACTTTCAGGAGAACATGTAAAGGACTATGCGGAAGGAAGCAGAAAAATAAGTGTATGGTCGCCTGGCAATCTGAATTTAATTGATATGCAACTTGTATGTTCAGTTTATAAGATCATAAGCAGGCAGAATGTCTATGTGTACTGCTTTGATGATTCTGCATCAAAAGCTAATTCATCAGATATCCTTGACTATGCCGTAAGACTTAAACTGTTCTTTGAGAATAATATAAAACACGAGGAAACCGGCAGATCATTGCATATTACTGAAATGCCCGAATACGGAGATATCTCTTCGGGAAATGCAACAGGTATACAGATGGGGAGATGGCAGAACTTTATCCATGAAGAGGGTCCTAAAATAACTCTTGCCCATGAGATGGTTCATGAATATGTTCATGTAGGTGTAAGCTGGGATGATCCGCTAATTGCAATTGTTACAGAGGGTTTCCCTGTATATTATAACCTGCTGGCAATTGCAGAAGTATCTGATCCTGATTTTTACCAGGAAGCCATGAACAGAACAGAGAGAAGCTATATCTATAAAAGAGAAACAGGTTTATATTCCGCAGAAAGGAAGATCAAGTTGCCAAAGGAGGTACCTCTTGCCAGCATAAAATTTGATGAGATAGGAGTCTACAAGGACAGGTTTGTCTTATCTGACCGTATTATTCTGTTTATGAATTATCTGAGAACAGAAATGGGGAAGAATAATTTTTCCGGTTTCACAACAGAGATATTTTCGATGAAAGAAATAACCTATCAGCTCTTCCTTGAAAAAATATATAAGTATCTGCCCGGGTCGGAAAGTGATATTAGATTATGGCTCGAAACGACCGAATATCCGGGAAGATTAATGCTGGACAACCTATAACCGTTGTTTTGAAAAATTATGTAAGTTATAAACGACCTGTATACAAGTATTTGGTTACTTCCGGTTAACACCAGGGATATCTCCTATACCTGTCTTGGGTTTTCAGCAGGATTTATCAGTGCTGCCTGTATCTCTTTAAGATAAACCGACAGGGAAACGAAACCTGGTAAAACAACTATTGTCAATATAAAGGGTACAGTTCCTATACTTATCTTTTCCGTGAGATTTTCAAGCCATATAAGACTGACAAAATATGCTATTGGCGATGCAATAAGGAATGAGATAAGCAGCATAATAAAAATTTCCTTTAGTGACATCTGAATAACTTCCTTTACGGTTGCTCCCTTAACTTTTCCAATACATAATTCCTTTGCCCGTTTTTCAGCCATATACGCTGCCATTGCATATGCAACCGTAATAGTAATTATCAATGCGACAATCACCACAGATAAACCGGCGAGGACAGTAATTATCTTGCACCGGCAGGTGGCCTGTTTTGCCTCCAGAGCACATTTATGATCTTCCACGATCCGTCTATCCTGGCCAGATGGCAGTAATCAATGTATCGTACCGAAGTAATCTTTACTGTGGCTATATTCTGGTCCCAGTCCAGTAATTCATAATCGATATTCCATTGCTCTTCCGGCAATTTGCCCATACCGGCCCTGGTTCCTTCTACCAGCATTGAGTAATTGGAATACTGAAAAATATCTCTCCCTGTTTGTGGGAGCTTTACAGGAATGACTTTTTGCAGTTCGGGATGAATAGCCCTTTCCATGCGTTCGGTATCCCCGGAGTAGGCACCTTCGATATAATCCATTGCTGCTTTCCTTATTAGTACTGTATCGTTCACAGATGATCCCTGGGAAAATGAAATTCCGGATATCAGTGATATCAGAATTATCAGGAGATTCAGTTTTTTCATGATTGATTTTTTTCGGTTGTACATTATTGTATACAACGATCAGGATTGTTACACCTGATAATTCATTAATAAATCTTTTAGTACAGGATATAATTAAACCCGGAAGTAGGAGGTGAAAAGTTTCTCGAAAGATTCCTTCTTTCGGCGGGAAACAGGGATCTTTATCTCCCTGGTCATGGTTATTACTCCGCCATCCTTATTTGTATAGTTAATAATATGCGCCATATTAATAAGGTATGACTTGTGAACCCTGGTAAAATCAAGTTCTTCAAGCAGGCTTTCGCAGGAGCTCAGGCCTTTTGATAAAAGTATATCCTTTCCTTCTGTCATCACGATCCTTGAATAACTTCCCTCTGCCTTCACAACAATGATATTGTCAATTTCGACAACACTTTTACCCTGACCTGTTGAAACAAGTATCTTTACGGGTCTTTTCTGGCGAAGGTTATCAGCCAGTAAGTCAAGTCTCATTTCGATCTCCCCGGGATCATTCCTGGCAGAGACTTTTCCTACTGCTTCTTTTAGTTCATCAATATCGACAGGTTTAAGAAGATAGTCGGCGGCGCTGTATCTGAATGCCCTGACAGCATGCTGATTATAGGAAGTGATAAAAATAAAACTCAGGTTCCTGTTCCCTATCCTGTCAAGAAGGTCAAACCCCGTCTGGCCGGGCATTTCAATATCAAGGAAAAGAAGATCAGGCTTTAAGCGGTCGATTTGTTCCAGGGCATCACCTACTGATTGAGATGTACCGCAGATACTTACTTCGGGACAATATTCCTCAAGCAGATATTTCAGGTTTCTGACAGCCTGAATTTCATCATCAACGATAATTGCTTTTATTTTTCACTTCCTTTCCATTTAACAGGGATTTGAAGTATGACCACCGTTCCTGATTCTTCGCGATCGGTATACAGGTCACTGTAAGATATTGAATATTTTCCTTTGCTTATTCTGCTGAATGTATCGAGCCTGTCTTTTATAAGCGAAGTTCCGATTTCACTGCCTGTGAAACCCGAGTCCTTCTTAAGTCTTTCTGCATTCTTCCGTCCTATTCCGTTATCGCTTATCCTGCAACTGATTGTATCACCTTCTGCCGGTTCAAGGCCTATAGTTATCTTTCCGGGTCCTTTTTTAGGGACCAGCCCGTGCCAGATCGAGTTTTCAACGAAAGGTTGTATGATCATAGT
>JBJKPH010000401.1:0-10840 GCA_046706585.1 Bacteroidales bacterium
TTGCAATAGCAGGCCTGGGATGCAAATACAAACTCCCCAGGAGCTACATATTTGTCGATATCGGGGCCAGGATCGGTACAATGATCCAGTCAGGTGCCACAATACCAGGAAACCTGGAGTTCTTCTACGGAGACACTGATGACCTGTTCAGGGTAAATAACATCAGGTTCAGCTTCGGATACATCTATATCTTTTATAAACCGTATAAAATTGAGGAATAAAAATGAGACGAATAGCTTTTATTATCTCAATTGTCACACTGTTGATCACATCGTGTGAGAAACCTGTCGATAAGGGAGAGTCTGGTAATCCACTCCTCAGACTGTACGGTGATGCAAAGGAGGATATAGGTTACAGTATTGCCGAAACCAATGACGGATATATTATTTGTGGTAAACTGACCATTATAGAACGTGGAACAAATGATGCCGGGAGCAGTGTAATCACAAGTGAAAACGAGGATTTCGGACTGATAAAGACCGACAGGAACGGTATACAGCAATGGGTGTACAATACAGGAGGTGAAGGCCAGGATGAAGGAAGAAAGGTTCTGGTAATGGATGACGGTTCTTTTGTATGTGCAGGGACAATGACTGTAGGTACAGGTACTGAAACAAATACCGATATTCTTGTAACAAAGATATCACCGGAAGGGACAAAAGTGTGGGAATATCATTATGGCGGAGCGTATGATCAGGCCGGATATGATATTCTTGAACTATCATCAGGTGACGGTTTTATTGTGGTTGGCTCAAATAACGATGAAACCCTGCTGACCAGCAATGATCCGGGGAACAGGGATATGTTTTTTCTCAGGATCAGCCTTGATGGGGACAGCCTTAGGAGCTTAACCTATGGCTGGAACACCGATGAATTTGCTCAAAAAGTCATATACAATACCGGTGGAAAGTATATTGTCGCAGGAACTACTGACAATTCTAACGAGGGGCAGGCAGGAACAAATATTATGGTGGCACCACTTACAGAGTCGCTTAGCCCCCCTGATGCACAGATATATGGTGGTACAAGTGATGAACTCTTTTCTGATATTGTTGCCACTGAAGATGGTTTTTCAATTGTGGGCACTATGGAGTACGGGACAGATTCAAAGGATGGATTGTTTGTGAAAATGAACTATGGAACACTTCCAACATCACTCTCATTCTCCACCTTTAATCTGGGAAGCAACGTTGTGATAATAAATTCACTTTTGCAGGACACTGACGGGTGCATTGCAGCAGGCTCAACAGGCGGAACCGAACAATCGGGCGATATGCTGTTCCTTTTCCTTGACAGCAACGGACAAAATCTGCCTTCACCGGGAAGGTTTGTAACTGGTGGTACAGGATTCCAGACAGTCAATGACCTGCTGATCGATTCGGAAGGAAAGGTAGTGGCTGTAGGCACTAATAGTTATGAGAATAATTCCCTCATATCATTACTGAAATTTGATCCCTGGGAATGAAATACTGAATAATCATGAATAGACGAGCAGGATTTATTGTTGGAATACTCTGCATGGGGTTACAGGCGGTCACAGCCCAGGTAACTTTTACAAATGTGACCATCAACGGAACACTTGCTGAAGGGAATACTGTATATGGTTTCTATAACTGCGATACAGATACCTTGACAGACCCTGTGTTTACATATGCATGGAAAAGCTACGATACATCGGGTGCAGATGAACAGGACATTTCAGGGGAGACCAACCCCAGCCTTTTGATCCAATCAGCCCTGGTTGGAAGAAAGATAAAATTTTTCGTTACTGCTACCAACACCTATGGTACAGCCTCAGAAACTGGCGAGAGCCCGCTGAGCAATGAAATTACAGGGAATAACCCACCCACTGTGACCAATGTTACGATTATAGTAGGTTCAAACCTGATGGTTGGAAGCACCCTTTACGGTGATTATGATTACCATGACGCGGAAAATAATGCTGAAGGTGATTCTGAATTCAAGTGGGAGAAATCACCCAACGGAGTGGATACATGGTCAACTATTAGCAGTGCGACCAGTATATCGTATGTGTTGAAATCAAATGACGCGGGTAACTATATCAGGTTTTCAGTGAAACCTGTCGCAGCAACAGGTAATCCGACTGATGATACATTTTATGCAAGTAATTCGACATCGGGTCCGGTAACAGATAACCTGGTGGCCGTGGCTGCAAATGTCGGGATAAACGTTTTGTCGAACCTTAACGTGGGCAGTACCCTGCTGGGTACATATGATTATTCTGATCCGGAAAATGATCCTGAAGGAGACTCGGGATACAGGTGGTTCAGGGGGAACACACCGGCTACAGCCACTTCGGAGATTTCAGGCGAAACAGGCATAACATATGTTCTCCAGATGGCCGACACCGGCAAGTATATAAAGTTTGAAGTTACACCGGTTGCCTCAACAGGGAATACATCTGACGGAACGGCTGAAGTAAGCAGTCTGGCATCAGGCCCTGTTAATGATCCTCCCTATATAGAGAATCTGTCGATTGAGTCTACAATTTCATCAGGTGGTACTATTACTGCATCATACGATTTTCATGATCCGGATGCGGGTGACAATGACGCTTGTGAATTCAGGTGGTTCAGGGATGGTGTGGAATTTATTAATCCCAACTCAACTTATGATGTGACCGATACCGACCAGGGAGCCGATATATATGTGATGGTCACTGCTGTTTCCGATAACGGGTATCCTGACAGGGGTAACACGCTTACCAGTAATACATGCTCGGTGAGCCTCTCAACTCTTCCGCTGGCTACAGGTGTATGCATCAGGGGTAACAGGACCCAGGATTATGAACTTGAAGGTAAATATACTTATGATGATAACGGGCTTGGAGGAAGCGAGGGAAATTCAGTGGCACAATGGCTGGTAAATGATGTGGTGGTCAAAGAGGTTACTCTTAAAAGTTACCAGACAGACTGGAGCTCAAAAAAATACAAGCTCAACGGCGATACGATAAATATGAAGATCGTCTTCAGGGTCGTCCCGAAAAAGAACTCTTCGGTAATTGGTGATACAACTGCCAGTGCACCACTGGCCTCTATTACCAATACAAAAACAAGCTTCAGTATGGCCGAAGATCCTGTGCTGCTTACTGCTATTCCAGAGGTGGATGTTTTCTCAGGAGGAGGAGTGTATCTTGATGCCGGCAGCTACTATTTTGATCCCGGGGATACCACTGATTTCGATATCAACAATCCGGTAACTATTGAGCACAGACTTGAAACATCTGTCGGGGGATGCGTGCAGAAGGATTATATCGACTTCGATGTTAATGCCGCAACCACATATTTCGTTCCTTCAAAAGAAGTTTATTGCTATTCGACAGTATCGGATAATATTTCTATAGGCGGACTTCCTGCCGAATATATGGGGAATGGGGTCTTTTCAATTATTCCTGCTGTTCCGGGAGGACTTGTACAGACTTCAGACCAGGCAGCCACTATTTACCCGCAGGTACTGGGAGCAACTCCAGCGGGGAAGGAAGTGACGATGGTGTATACATACAGCACGATGAGCACTCTTGGCCTGATACTGAACTATAAGATCTCAAAAGGGATAGTTATAGATTCAGTTGGTCAGGACCTTAAAATAACCAATATAACAGACCAGTATTGTGAAGAGGAGGATCCGGTAACCATTACTATATCAAACGAATATCCAAAGGGAGGAACAGGCCAGTGGGGGTACCTGACCGATAATATTTTTACCGAACAGTCAGATTTTAATGCTGTCATTGATCCATCACTCAAAGCAGGAGGTGGAACAGAAACAATAGATTATACCTATACCTCACCGCTTGGATGCCAGCGGGTAATACAGGTGCCGATAACGGTCAACCCGACTCCCGAACTGGGATTCAGCATTGCCGATGGATGTATCGAATCATCAACCGATACAACAAAATTCATTAACAGTTCCGTTGATCCGGGACAGATCGAATCGTGGCTCTGGGAATTTGGTGAAGCCATGACTACGGTCAGTACCGATTTTGAACCCGGGTTTATGTACAGGACTGAGGGAAAGAGGAATGTTACACTTATCGGTACCACCTTCATGGGGTGTCGTGATACACTGGTAAAAGAGATCGGCCTTGGAGTTAAGCCTGAAGGTGATTTTTACTGGGAGGATGATTGCTTCTATCTTAACGAAGACCTTAAGCTGTTTGATGCTACCAAGCCTACATCTACAATCGATTCGCTTTTCTGGGTATTTAATCATACAGGGGGGAAGGACACCCTGTTCAACGTTCTTAATCCGACTTTCACCAAACAAATGGCTGAAGTAATTAATGTTGAGTACTACCTTCTTACAAAATATCCTGGTTGCCAGGATACTGTGGTCAAGGATATTAATATCAGACCTGTCTATGTGATCAAAGATGAACCCTACGCCGAAGATTTTCAGGGTGGCGAAGATGGCTGGATCAAGGATGTGTCGCCAGGAAATAAATGGAAGACAGGTTTTCCTGAATATGTCGTGGGAAATGATACTCCGGGGAATGTTGCATGGTTTACCGACACCCTTCAGGTTGGCGAAACAGATTTTGCGGTTGAGAGTCCCTGCTTTGACTTCAGGGATGTTGAAAGGCCTATGATAAGGATGAATATTTTCAGGAATTTCGATGAAGGCCGTGACGGAGCCGTACTGCAGTACAAAGTTGGCAACAACGCCACATGGACAAATATCGGGGGGACCGACTTTGGGATACAGTGGTATAAGAACAGTAACATTGCCGGCAGTCCCGGAGGATCGGTAGTGGGTTGGTCGGTGAAAGATGATTCATGGGTTGAAGCAAAACAATACCTCGATGACCTGATCGGTTTATACGATGTGAAACTGAGAGTGGCCTACGGATCAGACCGTTCCGCACAGAACAGAAGAGGGTTTGCATTTGACAATATCTGGATTGGAGAGAGAAGCAGAAACGTGCTTATAGAACATTTTACCAATTATAACTTTGACCAGGTGTCTGCCGACAACATTGTTAAGGGTATTATTGATAACGCTCCGCTGGATGCCGTAAATATTCAGTACCATAATAATTACAGGTCTGGCGACCAGTTGTACCTCGATAATACAGCCGTTCCTAATGCACGAATGCTGTTCTACAGCCTTGTGAGAAATCCGTATACACTGTTCGACGGAGGAACCTCGGTCGATAATGCATATGGCTATTCATTCGTTCCTCCACTTGTTCCCAATCTGGCTGATCTGAGGAACAGGAGTATGATCGATCCCCTGTTCAAACTGAGGATCGACACTCTGCCTTCGCATACTTTCAAGGTTGTAATGGAACCTTTAAAGGATATGGATGTTGAGAACCTTACCCTATATATAGCCATTGTAGCCAAGGAGATAACAACACTTTCAGGGTCTAACGGACAGACGGTTTTCAGAAATGTCCTCAGGGAGATGCTGCCTGATGCTGCGGGAACAGACATGAAGAAGGTATGGACCGCAGGTGAGGGAGAAACAGAAGTAGGGACATTCAGCAGGAGCGTTCCATGGATATATGATTCAGAAAATATCGAGGTGATAGCTTTCCTTCAGAATAATAATACCAGGGAGATCTATCAGGCTGCAACTACAGGACCATTTAAAGCGAATGTAACCGCGGTTGGCAAGCTTGAATATGATGAACCTGGATTTTCGTTATATCCTAACCCTGCATTTGGCAGAGTCACTTTCGTTCTCGATGATGAATCCACCGGAGATACGAAAATGATATTCATGAATAATGCAGGCGTTGTTGTCAGGGAACAGGTTATACCTGCAGGCCTGAACAGGGGAGTGATAGATGACCTGGGACTTCCTGCTGGGATCTATATTGTAAGGGTGGTAGTTGATGGTAAACCGGCAGGATACAGAAAGCTTGTGGTTGCAGGAAGATGACCCCCGGGCAACCACCCTCTGAATGATTTTTACTACCTTTGCCTGCCTGCAGATCCGGGTTCAGGTATACGGGATATGATGAACTTCCCCAACTAGTGAATGACCCCTGTTTGCAGCCATTATCAATTTTATTTTATAGAAATGAAGAGAAGAGTTTTTCTTATGATCCTCGATGGGTGGGGAATTGGAGATGGATCAAAATCGGATGTTATCAGTGTGGTGCCTACACCAAATATTGACAGGCTGAAAGCTGAATACCCGAATTCAAAGTTGCTGGCATGCGGAGAGGATGTAGGTCTTCCGCACGGGCAGATGGGTAATTCTGAGGTGGGCCACCTGAATATCGGGGCCGGAAGAATAGTTTACCAGGATCTTGTAAAAATAAACAAGTCTGTTGAGAGTGGTGAGATAAGAGATAACTCCGTGCTTAAAGAGGCCTTTATGTATGCACGTGAAAACGGCAAAAGAGTACATTTTATGGGACTTTTATCGGATGGAGGTGTGCATTCGCTAGACAGGCACCTGTATGCTTTGTGCGATATGACAATGTCGTACGGGATAAAGGATGTATTTATTCATGGCTTCGGTGACGGCAGGGATACTGATCCACGGAGCGGTAAAGGTTATATCGAGAACCTGCTGAAACATCTGGAGAATTCAAACGGTAGGATAGCTTCATTTGTGGGGAGGTATTATGCCATGGATCGCGATAAAAGGTGGGAGAGGATAAAAGAGGCCTATAATCTTGTTGTAAAGGGCGAAGGAGAGAAGACCACCAACATTGTCAATGCTGTGCAGGAGTCATATGACAGGGGTGTGACAGATGAGTTTGTAAAACCGGTCGTAGTAGTCGATGATGAGGGAGAGCCTGTCGGGAAGATAAAAAAAGATGATGTTGTGATCTTTTTTAATTTCAGGAACGACAGGGCCAGGGAACTGACAATTGCGCTGACACAAAAGGATATGCCGGAGTCGGGTATGAACACTATACCCCTTCACTTTTGTACCATGACCCCTTATGATGCTACATTTGAAGGATTGAATGTAATATTCCCGAAAGATAATGTGACCAACACAATGGGTGAATTTCTGGCATCCAAAGGTTATTCACAGCTCAGAATAGCAGAGACCGAAAAGTATGCACATGTCACCTTCTTCTTTTCAGGGGGAAGGGAAGAGGTTTTTGCAAATGAGAGCAGAATACTTGTGCCTTCACCAAAGGTTGCCACATACGACCTTAAGCCCGAGATGAGTGCCTTTGAGGTAAGGGATAAAGTGCTGAAGGAACTGGGCAGCCGGAAGCATGACTTCATATGCCTCAATTTTGCAAATGGCGATATGGTAGGCCATACAGGAGTTTACAGCGCTATAGAGAAAGCTGTGGCTGCCGTAGATTTATGTGTGGGAGAAGTTGTGACCAGAGCGATAGAAAATAACTACGAGGTGCTGATCATTGCCGACCATGGGAATGCCGATCATGCCCTGAACGATGACGGAACACCAAATACAGCCCACTCACTGAACCCGGTGCCATGCATACTTGTAAGCAACAGGTTCGACCATATTGATGAGGGGAGACTGGCGGATGTGGCACCGACCCTGCTTACTCTTATGGGACTGGAGATACCGGCTGAGATGACAGGCAGATGTCTTATTTAACTAACAACATATGCTTTCGATAGGCAGGACAATTATTTCGATGGATGTTCTTGAGAAAAAGTTCATGTGCGATCTTCAGAACTGCAAGGGAGCCTGCTGCTTTTATGGTGATTCGGGAGCCCCTCTTGAAAAGGAGGAAGGTGAGATTCTCGAGAAGATACTTCCGGAATTACAGGACATCCTGAGACCTGAGGGAAAAGAAGCGATCGGGCTTATTGGGAGCAGCATGATAGATTCTGACGGAGATCTTGTCACTCCGCTTATAGGCAAGGAAGAATGTGCATATACCCTGTTGGAGGATGGAATATACAAATGTGCCATCGAAAAGGCCTGGCATATGGGACTGGTCAGTTTCAGAAAACCGGTATCATGTCATCTGTTCCCGGTCAGGCTCAAAAAATTCGAAGGGTTCGATGCTGTCAATTATGAAGAATGGAAAATATGCAGACCTGCACGCGAACTGGGGCAGAGGGAGAACATGCCTGTATACAGGTTTCTCGAAGAACCCCTTAAGAGAGTGTATGGCGCAAAGTGGTATAAGGAGGTTGTTATTGCTGCCAGGGAGATTGATAAAAGGAGCGGTGGCAAAACCTTTTGATCAATTTAATACTCTTTTGTATCTTTAAGAGGAATCAATTTAATCTATCTGATGAAAGCAATAAAAGAGTTTATTGAAAAGAACCGCGAGAGGTTTATTGAAGAATTGTTCGAACTTATCAGGATACCATCGGTAAGTGCCAGGGAAGAGAACAAACCCGATATGCTTAGAGCTGCCGAATATCTGCGTCAGGCACTGATGGATGCAGGAGTTGATAAAGCCGGGATATACCCTACCGAAGGCCATCCGGTGTTGTATGGCGAGAAAATTGTGGACAAATCTCTTCCCACGGTCATGGTTTACGGTCATTATGATGTCCAGCCGGCTGAACCCCTTGAATTATGGGATAGCGAACCTTTTGAACCCGAAGTGAGGGAAGGAAAGATATGGGGCCGTGGAGCTGACGATGATAAGGGACAACTCTATATGCATGTAAAGGCATTCGAACTGATGGAAAGAACGGGCACGCTTGCCTGTAATGTAAAGTTCATGATTGAGGGAGAGGAGGAGATCGGATCGGTCAACCTGGAAAAATTCTGCAAGGCAAATAAAGAGATGCTTAAGGCTGATGTGATTCTTGTAAGTGATACTACCATGATCGATCAGGATATTGCATCTATCACTTCAGGATTAAGAGGGCTTTCATATGTTCAGGTTGAGATAACAGGCCCAAACAGGGACCTTCATTCGGGCCTCTACGGAGGGGCGGTAACCAATCCTGTAAATGCCCTGTGCAAAATGATCGCATCGCTTACCGATGAAGACAATCATATAACAATACCGGGATTTTATGATGATGTGCTGGTTGCATCTGACTCTGAAAGGGCAGAAATGGCAAAAAGGCCTTTTGATGAAGATGAATATAAAAGATCGATCGATGTGGATGAGCTGGCAGGGGAGAAGGGATATACGACCCATGAACGACTTGGAATAAGGCCTACACTCGATGTGAATGGTATCTGGGGAGGATATACAGGTGAAGGTGCCAAAACAATATTACCGGCAAAAGCATTCGCAAAGATCTCGATGCGACTTGTCCCCAACCAGGATGCCGAAAAGATAGCATCGCTCTTTGAGAAACACTTCAGGTCAATCGCTCCTCCCGGGGTAAGGGTAGAATGCAGGTACCTGCATGGCGGACAGGCATATGTAAGTCCTATAGATATACCTGAATACATGGCGGCAAGCAGGGCAATGGAAGATACATTTGGACAAACTCCCGTACCCGTAAGGAGCGGTGGCAGTATACCGATAATTTCAGTATTCGAGAACGTACTGGGTATTAAATCAATACTTCTGGGATTCGGTCTTGATGCCGATGCCATACACTCTCCAAATGAGAATTACCCGTTGTTCAACTTTTACAGGGGTATAGAGACGATACCACTCTTTTACAGGTATTATGCTGCGATGAAGAAGCAGGGATAGCCTACTTTTTTTTGACACTGATCAGTTCAAGCCTGGTGCCGGATATTTTCAGAGTTCGGATCAAATATTTCCGTATTTCTATTGCTTCGTTTATACCTGGTATACTTCCGTGGTAATGAAATACAAGACCTGCAAGGGTCTCATAATCATCTTCGGCAGGCAGGTCCAGACCGTATTCCTCGTTTATATAATCGATCTCCAGCCTGCCTGAAAAGAGGAATTCATTATCTCCAACCTTCCTTTCGGTAAGTTCAACGGAGTCGTGCTCATCCTCAATATCTCCGACAATCTGCTCGAGAATATCCTCAAGAGTGACAATACCTGAAGTGCCACCGAATTCATCGACAACAAGTGCCAGCTTCTTGTTCTCTTCGACAAATATCTTGAGAAGCCTGTTTGCAGGCATGCTCTCGGGGACAATAGGAAGTTTCCTTAAGTGTGTCTTTATATTCTCAGGAGAATTGAATATATCCCTTAACCTGAAATATCCGGTTACATTGTCAATTGAATCATCATAAAGCAGGATATTTGAATAACCTGTGTCAATGAATGTCTGCTTTAGCGTATCAAGCGAAGAATCCTCGGGAAGGGCAATAATCTCTGTCCTTGGAACCATGCATGCTCTCAGTTTCACATTTGAAAGGTCAAGGGCTTTCTGGAATATCCTTATATCATGTTTCTCCAGATCTGCTTCACTCTCACTGTTGGCCGATTCGCTTACCAGATTGTCAAGGTCGACCTTTGAGAAAACCTTGTTTTCCTCGTCATTGGTTGCATCAACACCAAAGAAAAGTTTCAGCAGCAGGTCGGTAAATCTTATAACCAGTATTGTTACTGGGTAGAACAGAAAGTAGAAAACAAGTGTTGGCACACTCAATGATCTCAGGAAGCTATTTGGAGAGAACCTGAATAATGCTTTTGGGAAAAATTCGGCCAGCACCAGGATAACGGATGTTGATATGATAGTCTGAAGCAACAGAACAAGCGAATCATTTGTCACGAAAGTTCTGATCATCGGTTCAAGAAGCGTTGCGGCCAGAAGACTATAGGCAACAAGGGCGATATTATTGCCTATCAGCATGGTTGCAATGAAATGACCCGGTTTGCGCGTAAATACTGCAATTATTTTTGAGCCGAAAGTGCCCCTGTCGCGGTCAATCTCAATCCGTAGTTTATTTGAGGCAAGGAAAGCAATTTCCATACCGGAGAAGAAACCGGAAAAGATAATGGTAATAAGAATGATAA
>JBJKPH010000402.1:0-5959 GCA_046706585.1 Bacteroidales bacterium
GCTAAAGGCTTCGTGCCTGAGTGTGATCCTGTCAGCTTCAGACTGCCATGTAACGATATGGGTTCCCGGGACATCTCCTTCCCTTACCGAACCGATCGCAATTTCATCTTCTTTATTTTCCCCTTTACTGCTCCAGCCTTTATACCTGCTGCAATTATCCGCGATATCATTTGCAAGCGTTATTGCAGTACCACTAGGGGCATCCAGTTTCCTGGTATGATGAATTTCCTCTATACCTGCACTGTAATCAACAAAAGAATTCATGATCTCTCCAAGCCTTCTGTTAAGGTTGAAAAGGATGTTCACTCCAATGCTGAAATTGGACGCATAAAGGAATGATGTTCCGGATTCTTCTGCAACTTTAGCAATCTCGTCATACCTGTCGTTCCAGCCTGTTGTTCCCGAAACAACAGCCACACCGGCCCTGAGACATGAAATAATGTTACCGGGGGCAGTCGCCGGGGTCGAAAATTCCATTGCCACTTCTGCTCCCGACAAACCCTTTTGCGACAGCTCCGCAGCATTATCAAGATCGAACACACTTACTATCTCGTGCCCCCTGGATATTGCTGTTTTCCCGATCTCCCTGCCCATCCTGCCATATCCAACCAATGCTATTTTCATGATGTATGTATTGAATTATTATTTTCCGGTTAAATATCTCCAAAGTTATGATAATTGAGGCTCCAAATATTAACTTTATCTTTTTTTATAACCAGGAACAGACATGAATTTCTCTGCTAAACCGGTTTTTGTCTCTCTTATTACCCTGTCACTACTGTGTATAACCATTTCCGGACAGGTTACAGACCCCTATATGCTCAAAGAGGGAGGATTCGGTTATATGGTCCACTCCAATACCCACTATAATTTGTGGTGGGCCGAAGGAGCTTATAAGATCATGAAGGATACTCCTGCCCCTTCAGGGGAAAAAGCAAGGATATATCTTTCTGCAGCAGGTAACGAATATGAACCGTTCCAGGTTGTACTGAACCCCGACCATACTATTTCTGATCTTTACTTCAGTATATCAGACCTGATAAACGGAGAAAACACCATTAAATCATCAAACGTTGAGGTCAGAAGAGTTGAATATGTTTATATATCAAAACCGACCGACAGTTACGGACACAAAGGCTTATGGCCCGATCCTCTGCCTGAATTATCGGGACCTGTAACAGCTGACAGCGCCACGAACACCACAATATGGTTTAACATATTTGTGCCCCCAGGCACCATTCCCGGCAAATACAGGGGAGATGTATTGCTCTATTCATCGGGATGGGAAGAGGAGATACCTGTTGAACTGGAAGTTTGGGATTTCACTTTGCCAGCCACTCCTTCGCTCAGGTCGGGATTCGGATTAAGTGTTGACAAAATAGCAGCTTATCATAACCTTACCGACAGCGATGATATAAGGAAAACTTTTGATCTGTATATGCAGGCTTTCAGAAAATACAGGATATCGCCATATTATTTTTATGCTCTTGATCCGGTAAGGGAAAGCATTAAGGGAGTAGCATGGGAAGGTGGAATTTTAGATTCTGCCAATACAGCTTCAGGAAAATACTGCCTGATGATAGAGGATGAATCACCCACTGAAGTCATATCGGCAAGATACAGGGATAATATAAGTGTATCGCCCGGTAATGAGTACACGATCAGTTGGAAAGCACGCGCAGCAGAAAATGATCAGCAGTATTGCATTCTCATCGAAAGCTTCGATTCGACCGGGAAGAAACTGATCTTCGGGAACAGGATGGATGTCTTTAAAGCAGATACCACATGGCGTAAAGGATCATTCAGGCTGGGTACATATGACAGCATGGTAAGTTCTGTCAGGCTGAGCCTCTTCCCTGCCCTGCGCACGGCAGATGGTGAGGAGACAGGGACTGTATGGTTCGATGATATTGATTTGTCGGGTCAGACAGGAACAGGAAACCTGCTGCAACAGCCGGGTTTTGAGATTGATCCCGACAGTATTGATATAACACTCGATTTTTCCGCATTCGATAAGGCAGCCTCCAGATATATCGACGGATTTGGTTTTAACTCGTTCAGACTCGACCTGAAAGGTTTGGGAAGCGGGACCTACTACAGTCGCAAAGAAGGTCTTTTTGCAGGGTTTATCCAGGGCTCGCCGGAATACGGTAAGCTGATGGGAAGGTACCTGTCGCAGATACAGGATCACCTGGCCCTGAAAGGCTGGCTGGGGAAGGAATATGTATACTGGTTTGATGAACCTGCCAGGGAAGACTATCCTTTTGTCCGCGAAGGAATGGAAACTATCAGGAGGGCTGCACCCGGGATCACTACTTTCCTGACTGAAAACGTCCCCGGACCTGAAATTATGGATGTTACCGATATCACCTGCACTATCTGGAACAGGATTGATCCAAAGGGAGTACAAAAAGTTACAGAAAGTGGAGGTGAGTACTGGTCATACCTGTGTACCGGTCCGAAGGCACCATGGATCACCGAATTTATTGATCATGATGCAATTAATCTCAGGATGTGGTCATGGGCATCGTTCGCATACAACCTTGATGGTATATTGGTGTGGTCGACCAATTACTGGACATCGCGGGACGGATCACCGCCAGGGTATCTTCAGAATCCGTGGGAAGAGCCAGCCTCATATGTCCAGGGTTACGGCTGGCCACTGGGCAAACAGACCAACTGGGGAAATGGCGACGGAAGGTTCTGGTACCCGCCTAACAGGGACCCTAACCATGACACGACGAGTTACATATCAGGACCGGTGCCCTCACTCAGATTAGAATTTTTAAGACAGGGACTTGAGGATTACGAATATCTCCATTTGCTGAAAGATATTATCGACTCCAAACCGGTTATCCCTGCCCGGTTGACTAACGAAGCAAAAAAATTACTTGAAATTCCGGATGATATCTTCAAGGATGGAAAGACCTATACACGTGACCCTCAGAAACTTTACAGGTACAGGAAGGATGTTGCAGATATGATCATCAGGCTTGGTAAGGTTAAATAGACTTACTTACCTGCCCTGTTATACTTTTTCATTATCTCCATGACTTTGTTAACCGGCAGGGCATCCATAGTGCGTCCCCTGTATGTAACAGGTTCGGCAGCAAAAAGAGAGTTTATTATAGCTTCTTCGGTGGCTTCGATCACTGCCTGGAAGAGGATGCTTACATCATCATTCCGTATCACTCTCTGATCTATATACATCGATCTGTCCTGGTATGGGATCCTGAGTTCTTCGGCAACAGATGCAGCTATAACAAAATCACCGCTGCCATTCGATTCTATCCCGCCTGTCCGGCCAAGGCCCAGCAAAGCCCTTGAAGCCAGACGCTGAAGGTTCCTGCTATCGAGAGGTGCATCTGTCATAACCACTATCATACACGATCCATCGTTATTTGCTTCAACGTCGCGTTTAAAATTGTATCTTCCCAGTTCTATACCGACAGGTACACCGTTTACCTGTAATATTCCCCCGAAATTTGTCTGCACAAGTACTCCCACCGTGAATCCTCCATACCTCTCCGGAACAATTCTTGAGGCGGTTCCTATACCCCCTTTATAACCAAGACAGGAAGTACCTGTTCCGGCTCCGACACATCCTTCGGCCACATCAACAGACGGATCCGTTAGTGCATCCATAACATCCTCCTTTGTAATATACCTTCCACGGATATCGTTCAGTCCTCCATCATTTGTTTCGCCAATAATCGGGTTAACACTCTTAACATTTTCATTACCAGGCATATTAAGGATATAACCAATGACAGCATCAGCAGCCACAGGAACACTCAGTGTGCTGGTTAGCACCACCGGGGTCTCTATCTCGCCCAGTTCCTTTACCTGCACATAACCTGTCATCTTACCGAAACCATTGCCAACATACATTGCGGCAGGTACTTTCTCCATGAATATATTACCTGTATGCGGAAATATTGCCGTCACTCCCGTATGTATCGAGTCACCTGAATTGATGGTTTTCTGTCCGACCATAACACCGGGCACATCAGTGATCGAGTTCCCGGGTCCTGGTGTAAGTATCCCGAACACTATCCCAAGGTCGCGCGGACGTTGCGAGAACAGATCCGAAGAGTTAAGGGAAAGAGAAAGAAAGATGAGCAGGTATACCGTAAATTTCCTCTCAAGCTGGTTTCTTTTCTTCATCAGAAATATTTTATTCACGATCAAAGACAACTTTACCACCTGTAATAGTTACATCGACATGTGTTTTCATTATCTGGTCTTCAGGTATGGTCATCAGGTCTTTGTCTGTAATTACAATATCGGCAAGGTAGCCGGTCTTGATCATCCCCTTCCTGTCTTCCATGAACTGAGCATAGGCCGATCCCAGTGTATAAAGTTCTATTGCCTCCTCCATGGTCAGCTTCTCTTCGGGGAACCAGCCGTCTCCCTCTTCACCAAGCCTGTCTTTGCGTGTTACAGCAGCGTAAAGTCCTTCCATGGGGTTCAGTGGTTCAACCGAATAGTCTGTTCCGAAAGCTATCCTGGCACCGGCGTTCATAAGGCTTTTCCAGGCATAAGCCCCTTTGCTCCTCTCTATGCCTATCCTTTTCTCGCAGAATCGCTTATCGGTTATACAATGAGTTGGCTGCATCGAAGGGATCACTCCAAGCTGAGCAAAACGGGGAATATCCTCCTGTATCAGTAACTGTGCATGTTCGCTCCTGTGACGGCTGTCTCTTTTACCGTTCACTTCAGCTGCCTTTTCATATGCGTTGAGGATCCAGTTATTGGCTTTTGTCCCGATAGCATGGATACCTATCTGGAATCCGGCTGCATCAGCCGCCACCACCCTTTTTTCGAGTTCTTCGTAGGTCATCTGGGGTAGTCCTGATTTATCGGGCTCGTCATCAAATGGTTCGAACATCAGGGCAGTTCCGGAACCAAGTGTGCCGTCCAGAATGCCTTTCAGGTACCCGAACCTGAGCCAGTTTCCTTCTTTCGGGTATCTTTTCCTCAGGACATCATAGTCGGCCAGTCTGCCAGGATCATCGGTAAGAGTTGCACCCATATCTATGCTGCTTGTAAGCTGATCCTCATCTTCAATTTTCTGATACATATCCCAGTCGCCTTCTCCCGGTGGTAACTGTATACTTGTCACTCCGAGTTCCCGAGCCATTTCAAAAGCCATCATGTAGCCCTTCCATTCCCTTGCGGCATTCTCCTCCTCTGTCCTTTCCACCGGTACAGCCCCATAATCCAAAAGTCTCCGTGCCGATTCCTTGAAAATACCGGTAGGCTCACCGGTAACCGGATCGCGCTGTATTTCACCTCCAAACGGATCAGGTGTATCTTTCGTAATACCCGAGTTGCGGATCACATAACTGTTTACAAGCATGCTGTGACCGTCAGCCCTGCTCAGTGCCACAGGATTATCAGGAGATACAGCGTCAAGGAGTTCCTTGGTAGGCCATTTCTTATCGATGAACATTTCATGCTCCCAGTGACCACCCCTTATCAGTTCACCCGGTTTTGACTTTGCAACCTGTTCCTTCACCTTCTGGGTGATTATATTCGGATCGGTTATATACCTCAACTCGACATAATCAGGGTCTAAAGGGCCGTAATGGGCATGTGCATCATTAAATCCGGGTAATACAAGTCTGCCACCGGCATCAATTACCCGTGTTCCTTCATCAATATACCTCCTGATCCCTGAACTTGTACCTACAGCAATTATTTTCTCACCCGCGACAGCGATAGCCTCAGCCCGGGGATTATCCTTATCGATAGTAACGACTTTGCCGTTAAGTATTACGAGGTCGGCTTTATCGTGACTGCTGCAGGCAACCATAATAAAGGACAGAAACAGAACGAGTTGTTTTAAGATTGTATTCATAGAATGGAAATAAGGTTTTCATGGAGTCAATATATGAAAAATATCAACAATATTATTATAGTAAGAAGCTGTTCTGTATCAGACAGCTTCTTATAC
>JBJKPH010000403.1:0-12167 GCA_046706585.1 Bacteroidales bacterium
TATACATATCTTCAACCTGTTATTGCAGCTTACCTTGCCACTCTGACAGGACAGGACCATATTAGTTTTGTTATGGTGATCTCGGCTCTTATGATATTCTCAGGTGTCTTTTTTGTAAGCAGACAAAAACAAACCGGGGTCAGGTATCAATTACTCCCGAGCCGATAAGCTCATCATCCCTGTACCATGCTGCAAACTGTCCGGAAGTAATACCTCTTTGCAACTTGTTGAATACAATATATAATCCTTTTGATGACTTAAAGAGACGGGCATCCTGCAAAGGCTGTCTGTATCTTATACGCACCCTGTAGTTTCCGGCTTCCCCGTCACGCAACGCCAGGTCGGGTCTTATCCAGTGTATTTCGTCATTTCTTATATAGAGTCCTTTCCTGTTAAGGCCGGGATGAGAGTGACCTTCTCCTACATACACAGTATTAGCCGGTACATCAGTTTCAATAACAAATAAAGGTTCCTTATGTCCGCCAATGTTCATGCCTTTTCGCTGACCTATTGTAAAAAAATGAGCACCATTATGTGATCCTGCCAAAACACCCTGTCCGGGTTCATGTACAAAAGGCCGGCATATATTCTGTAGTTCATTTTCTTCCATTGATTCCGGAACAGAACCTTCATGAAGATCAGGATAGATTGAAGTGTTTTTTATTTCAATTATGTCTCCCTTCTTGGCTTCCAGTTTTTGCTGAAGGAAGGTGGGCAAATGTACCTTTCCTACAAAACAGATCCCCTGCGAGTCTTTTCTTGTTGCAGTGGCCAATCCAAGCTTCTCAGCTATTGAACGAACATCTGGTTTGGTAAGATTCCCTATTGGAAAAAGAGATGTGGATAACTGAGATTGGTTCAACTGGCAAAGGAAATAACTCTGATCCTTATTCTGGTCGGTACCTGCAAGAAGCCTGTACACCGGTCTACCATCAACTGTGATAGTCTCTTTTCTGCAATAATGGCCGGTTGCAACCATGTCGGCGCCCAGTTTCCATGCTTCTTCAGCAAAGGAATCAAATTTTATCTCCCTGTTACACAATACATCAGGATTTGGAGTTCGTCCCTTTTCATACTCGGAAAACATGTAGTCCACCACTCTCTGCCTGTACTGTTCGCTGAGGTCAACCATATGAAATGGTATTACAAGTTTTTTTGCTACCATTTCCGCAAACATCAGATCATCTTCCCAATGACATTCACCCTGCAGTAATCCTGTGGTATCATTCCAGTTACGCATAAATAACCCGGTTACTTCATATCCCTGTTCCTTTAGAACCCATGCAGCCACGCTGGAATCCACACCTCCCGATAATCCTATTACAACTTTCTTTTTCACGACGCAAAGTTAGGGAAATTTTAACATATGATTTATTCATTAGTTGCTCGTGAAGAATTTTTTAAAACTGTGTGCATATCAGCTGAATGGTTATTCAATAGACATTCAGGCAATAATTTGTTGTACAGCATACCTGGTATTGAAACGAAATGATGATCACGCTCTGAGCTATTGTAAACTTAATAATCAGTTATAAAAATTATCGTTACAGGGAAATCCAGCAACAAAATTAGGTACCTTTGATTTCCATGGGAACAGGCACACTGAAAATATACAGTGCATCGGCCGGATCGGGTAAAACGTTCAGGCTTACAGGTACATACCTTGCTCTTCTCTTTAAATCGAGGTATAGTTACAGGAGGATACTTGCAGTTACCTTTACTAATAAGGCAACAGCAGAGATGAAATCAAGGATACTTGATCATCTTCACAGGCTTGCCACCGGGGAGGATTCTGACTACCTTGACGACCTTGTAATTTCAACCGGCAAAGATGAAAAATGGATCAGGGATGAAGCAGGAGCCATTCTTGCAAATGTGCTTCACGATTATACCAGGTTCTCAGTTATGACAATAGACAGTTTTTTTCAGAAAGTACTCAGGGCATTTGCCAGAGAAGCCGGTCTGCATTCAGGTTTTAATATTGAGATTGATCATGATATAATACTTTCTTCTGCCATAGATGAGATGATCAGGGACTCGCCGTCAGATTCTCAATTGATGAAATGGCTTACGGTTTATGCTCTTTCAAATATAGATGATGAAAAAAGCTGGAATATAAAAAACAGTATCACCGGACTGGCAGAGGAACTTTTCAGGGAGCAATTCAAAATACTTTCCGAATCAGAAAGGAAAAATCTGGAGGATAAAAACTTTCTTACTGCTTATATAAACGAGATTAAGTCGGTAGCAGCCCTCTTTGAATCGAAGCTTGCAACATCAGGTAAAAAGGCATTGAAAATCTATAACGATTATAATCTTGAAGATGATTTGTTTTATCAAAAGAGCAGGGGAGTGCCTAATTTTATAAGATCTCTTGCTGCTGGGAATATCATAAAACCAAATAGTTATGTCAGATGCGTGCTTGACATTGAGCCAAGGTGGTCATCCAAAAATTCTGATGCAAGACTTGATACGGCTATTAATAACGGACTTGCTGACTCAGTAATTGAGGCAATAACATTTTACGATAAAAATATTATTTCCTATAATACGGCTAAGGCTATCATGGCAAATATTTATGCCCTCGGTATCCTTTCCGATGTATTGTATCATGTTCATGTAATAACCAGTGCTGAAAACAGTTTCCTGCTGTCGGATGCAGGTGATGTTCTTAATCTTATAACAGGAAGTGGCCAGTCTCCTTTTATTTATGAAAAGATAGGTGCCAGGTTTGACAACTTTATGATAGATGAGTTCCAGGATACTTCAAGGATTCAATGGAATAATTTCGGCCATCTTGTTGAAAACAGTATGGCGGAAGGTAACGATAATCTTGTTGTGGGTGATGTTAAACAATCGATATACCGTTGGAGAAACAGCGACTGGCGAATCCTGGGCCAGGAACTGGAAGGCGTCATTGATGGTGAGAGGTTTATTAAGGAACCGCTTGCAACTAACTGGAGAAGCCGTTCAAATATAATCAGGTTTAATAATGAGCTTTTTACTATTATACCCCGTCATGTTGATGACACACTCCGCGACCTTTCATTACCGGTCTCTTTCAGCAATCTTTATGCTGAAGCGGCACAAAGCGATCCGGGGAAAAAACCCGGAGGATATGTTAAAATTGAATTTTTACCGTCTGATTTGGAGAAACCATGGCAGGAGACTGCTTTGGAAAAACTTCCCGGTCTTATAGAGTCTGTTCAGGACATGGGTTATAGTGTTTCTGATACAGGTATTATTGTCAGAAGCGGTCGTGAAGGATCAATGGTTCTGAGAACCTTGATAGATTACAGTAACAACTGTACTCCTGATAAAAAGGCTAAATATAATTATAACGTTGTATCAAATGATTCTTTGTTGCTTTCAAACTCACCGGTAATAAATTTCATAATATCGGTACTATCTGTTGTGGACAATCCGCAAGATAATCTTAACAGGGCTGTCATGCTTCGCTATTACCTCCTTGCAACTGGTTTTGATAATGCGGAAAATGTACCTCTTGTAAACGGCAATCTTGATGTTATATCAGATGAATATCTGCCTGATGGTTATAATGATTTCCTGGTTTCATTGGGACAGTTCACCTTGTTTGAAATTGTGGAAAATGTAATTGGTTTTTTTGACCTGGGAAGCAGGCCTGAAAATGTAGTTTTCCTTAACACCTTCCAGGATCATGTTATAAACTTTACAGGTTCTGGTACACCGGATACATCTTCATTTCTTGAATGGTGGGATACATCGGGGAGAAGTAAATCGGTTATTCTGCCCGATAATGAAGAGGCTATCAGAGTTCTTACAATACATAAATCCAAAGGACTGGAGTTTAAGGTTGTATTACTTCCATTTTTATCATGGACACTAGATCATCCTTCTTATGGTCAGCCGATACTTTGGCTCAGACCCGGTGAGGAACCTTTTAATAAACTTGGTATAGTCCCTGTTAAATATGGTAAAAACCTTGGGGAGACAATTTTCAGAGATAATTATACCGAAGAAAAATATTCTGTTTACCTTGATAGTATAAATCTTTTATATGTTGCTTTTACAAGAGCAAGGGATATGTTAATGGGATATGCACCTGAACCAAAGGATGCAGATAATACTGTGGCCGGGTTGCTTTATAATGCCTTTACAGTTAAAGAAAACGGATCGGTAAATCCTGGCATCATTCTGTCTGATTTTTTTGATAGTGACACCGGGATAATTACATACGGAGAAATGCCTGTAAATAAACCCGGGCACAGGGTTATGAAAGGTTTTCTCAATCCTTCATATAATGTGGATTACAATGCTGAGTCGCTCAGGCTTAAACTGCATGGTGAAAACTATTTTTCCGCAGAAGGAGAAGCAGTAAGAAAAAGGATCAATTATGGTAAGCTAATGCATACAATATTTGAGAATATTAACAAATTTGAAGACATTGGTCCTGCCATAAGAAAACTGGTGTTAGAAGGAGTGTTACCGGAAGATGATTCTCGTGATATTGAGGAAAGAGTGAAGGAACTCGTTAGAGATCCGATAGTATCCGGTTGGTTTGACCCTGAGAATGAAGTCCTGACAGAAGCAGCAATTCTTTTAAAGACAGGTGCCACACGTCGCCCTGACAGGGTCATTTTCAGAAATGGAAAAACAACAGTAATAGATTTTAAATTCGGTGAGGAACATGAAAATCATATCGCTCAGGTAAGACAGTACAGTTCATTACTTGGAGATATGGGCTATTCAGACATTGAAGGATTTATATGGTATGTTGACAGGAATAAAATTGTAAAAACCTGAATGACACAAATTATAAATAAAGAGATATATCCTTGGGGCCATAAACGTAGGTTTAATGCCTATTCAAACTATTTCCGCAGGCTTTTTGGTGCACGGATTCAGAAAGTTTCAATTGATGCAGGGTTTACCTGTCCGAACCGCGATGGTAAAAAGGGCAGGGGAGGATGTACTTATTGTAACAATAAGGCATTTAATCCTTCATACTGCCTTCCTGAAAAATCAGTATCGAAACAAATTGAGGAAGGCATAGAATTTCATAAAAAAAGGTATTCGGAAGCTTCTTCTTATCTTGCTTATTTCCAGGCATATTCTAATACTTATGCCGGTATTGATACACTTAGGAACCTCTATGAGGAAGCCTTGTCCTACCCCGGTATTATTGGCTTAATAATCGGTACCAGGCCCGACTGCATAAGCAGTGAGATACTTGAATACCTGCAGGAACTTTCGGAAAAGTACTATATTGCTGTAGAATACGGGATTGAGTCGTGCTATAATAAAACCCTTGAACGTATAAATCGTGGACATACATTTGAAGAAGCCTCAGAAGCTGTTGAGAAAACTGCCGCATTGGGAATTAAAACAGGTGCTCATTTCATATTTGGTCTGCCCGGAGAATCCCGTGAGGATATGCTAAACGAAGCTGAAATAATCTCAAAGCTACCGCTTACTACAGTTAAGTTTCACCAGTTGCAGATAATCAGGGGAACTGCCATTGCAGGGGAATACCGTGATAATCCTTCTGATTTTAATCTTTTTACCTGGGAGGAATACCTTGATTTTATTATTCTTTTTCTTGAGAAGCTTAATCCTTCCATTGTAGTGGAAAGACTAACCGGTGAAGCACCTCCCCGCTTTCTTACCGGTGAAGGATGGGGTAAGAAACGTACAGATCAGATTGTGAGCCTTGTTGAGAAGAGACTTGAAGAGCTTGATACCTGGCAGGGCAGACTCTTCAACAAGACGTCATCTCCAAGCAACCAGTAGTCTGCAGTAATTGGAGTTAAACATTATATTAATCAGATAAATAAGGAACTATTAATCATAACCGGATAAAATGGCATATTTCCTGGAGAAGATAGCGGAATCACTCTACGACGAATTTGGTAATACTCTGAACAGGCATTGCCTGGTGTTTCCCGGACGGAGAGCAGGATTGTATTTCCTCAGATACCTTGCTGCCTTTACTGAAAAACCTGTATGGGTTCCGGCTATAATGACAATCAATGATCTCTTCAGGTCTTTTTCATCTCTGCAGGTTCCCGGAAATGAGTTATTACTGGCAGAATTATTCAAGGTTTACAGGCGTCTGAGAAAATCATCCGAATCGTTTGATGAATTTTATTTCTGGGGTGATATGCTGCTCAATGATTTTGATGATATTGACAAGTACCTGGCAGATGCATCACTATTGTTTCGTAATGTTAAGGATATAAAGGACATAGACAGGTTGTTCGGTGGCCTGACTGGAGAACAGATCGAAATTATAAAAAGATTTTGGACAAATTTTAATCCTGATCAACAGACAGAGGAAAAGAAAGGATTCCTTGATGTTTGGTCGGTCCTGTTTCCTCTTTATTCCGAATTCAGGGATTCTCTGAGACAAAAAAAACTGTCATATGAAGGAATGATATTCAGGGATGTTGCAGAGGAAATGAAAGACATCCGGTTAATTTCGGATAGGTGGGACTTCTTTCATTTTATTGGGTTTAATGCACTTAATGAATGTGAAAAAGTCCTTATGCGAAGGTGTCAAAAAGCAGGAAAAGCAAGGTTCTACTGGGATTACGACAATTCCTATATAAACAAAGACAGGCTTAACTCGGCTGGTTTTTTTATGAGGGAAAATCTTAAAGAGTTTGGTAATGACATGCCGGGAGACTGGAAGTATGACACAATGCTATCGGTTTCTCCAACTGACATAAGGCGCAGGGTTATCGAAACCTCGTCAGATGTGGCACAGGTTAAGCTAATACCAGGGTTAATATCAGGACTTCCCGGGATAAACCCGGACAATGCCCATCATACTGCTGTTGTACTGGCTGATGAGAATCTGCTTCTCCCGGTGCTTTCAAGTCTTCCTTCAGGATCAGGCGATATAAATATTACGATGGGATATCCTCTGAGACAGACTGTAGTCTACACTCTGCTTCGTCATCTTATTGATTTACAAACAAACGCTGTGGAATCCGGCGGGATAACCTTTTTCCGGTATAAAGATGTTTCAGGTTTGCTTAAGCATAATCTTGTAACGGCTATTATGGACGAAAAAGAAAAAGAGATCCTTGATACACTGACGGGAAAAAATATGATAATGGTTCCTGCCAGTTTCTTTTCGGGTATGAAAAACATTGCCATAATTTTTTCGAGACCAGATGTGCCATCTTCCCTTTCTGCATATTTCAGGGATATACTATCACTGACAGCTTCGCGTTTACAGTCATCTGAAGGGGACACAATGCAGCTTAATATCATCAATGAATTCATATACAGGGTAGTCCTTTCAATTAACCGCCTGGAAACAATTGTACGCGACAGTGATATTAAGTTTACAAATGAAACATATATCAGGATACTCGAAAAACTCCTAAGGCAACAGACAATTCCCTTCTCAGGTGAACCCTTATCCGGTATTCAGATTATGGGATTACTGGAAACAAGGGCGCTCGATTTTAAAAACCTGGTAATTCTCTCAGCAAACGAAGGAATACTGCCTGCCGTCTCAGCAGGATCATCATTTATACCATTTACACTTAGGGAGGCGTTCGGTCTTCCTTCTGTCAACCACCAGGAATCAATTTTTGCGTATCATTTTTACAGGCTTCTCCAGCGAGCTGAAAACGTTACTTTTGCATACAACTCAAATTCAGAAGGCCTGAGAAGTGGTGAAATGAGCAGGTTTCTTATTCAGATGAAATATGAACCTTCCCTGTTGCCTGAATTTCAGAACCTTGGTTTCGAAATTATAACAGGTAAAGCTGTGAAGGAAACAGTTGAAAGGAATGAACAACACTATCGCCTGCTTGCAGAAAAGTTTATACAGGGAAGAAGAACTTTGTCCCCCTCGGCAATAAACACATGGCTCAATTGCCGGATGAAATTCTATTACAGGTATGTAAACGGGTTGAAGGAACCCGAGAGTGTTACTGCGGATATTGATCCTGCACTTCTCGGTAATATCCTCCATGATGGCATGAGAGCTGTATATCAAAAATATTTAAACAGGGATCTGA
This sequence comes from Bacteroidales bacterium, assembly GCA_046706585.1. Taxonomy (GTDB): domain Bacteria; phylum Bacteroidota; class Bacteroidia; order Bacteroidales; family VadinHA17; genus JBJKPH01. The sequence goes on from JBJKPH010000403.1 coordinate 8,019, forward strand.
CAAAAGAATTACTGGATTCGCTGATTTCGAACAGGAATATGCTTGAAGAGATAATTGAACAAGCAATCAGAAAAAATTTTAATCAGTCTGAAGATACTGGTTTTTCGGGCAACGAACTGATAGTAAAGGAGGTGCTGCTTACTTACCTTGATAAGATACTCCGGATTGACAGTAAACAGACTCCTCTTAAAGTATTAAACCTTGAAGAAAAATTCAGGTTCGAACTTGTTTTTAACGAAGGAGATTCGCAGCGAAAGATACTGGCCGGTGGAGTGATTGACCGGGTTGATATTATTGGTGATTCAATAAGGATAGTTGATTACAAGACCGGCGGTGTTTCAGATTATATTGCTTCCATAGAAGATTTGTTCAGTGACGACAGGGATAAGAAACATGACGGGTGGCTTCAGACTCTTCTTTATTGCGAAGCTTATCTTAATGTGAAATCTGGTTCCAGGGTCAGACCATCCGTTTACAAGGTAAAGTCGATGCCGGGAGGTACGCCCGACGACAGACTGTGGATTAAATCTGACAGGAAAACGGGAATGGCTGTGGAAGATTATAAAACAGTAAGGGATGAATTTATTGCAGGATTAAAGAATGTTACAGGTTTAATTTTCGGAAAGGATGAAGCGTTTAACATGACTTCCGATATAAGGGGTAAATGCTCCTGGTGTGAGTTTAAATCGCTATGTATGAGATAGTAACTATTTTTCCATTCCCTGCTGAAGGTCAGCCATTTTAATTGCGGTAATTGCAGCTTCATCTCCTTTGTTTCCAAGTTTGCCACCAGCCCGGTCTAAAGCCTGCTGCTTATTGAGGGTTGTAAGCACACCAAAGATGAAAGGTATGTTGTATTCAAGATTCAGCTGGGTAATGCCCTGTGTAACACCCTGGCATATATATGTAAAATGAGGTGTTTCTCCCTGGATAACACAGCCAAGGCATATAACTGCATCCAGGTCATCATATTCGGCCAGAAACTGTGCTCCAAGCGTAAGCTCGAAACTCCCGGGGACATGTTTAACAATAATATTGTCCGCACCGGCTCCATGTTTCCTTAGAGTTTTAACAGCGCCATCGAGCAGAGCCCGGGTCACCTCGTTGTTCCAGTCGGATACTACAATTCCGAATCTCATTTCACTGGCATCCGGTATTGAATCCGGATCGTATACTGATAAATTTGTTGTGCTCATATTCCGGAGTAAATAAAAAACGCATCAGGCTTTAACAGAAAAGAGCCGGACGCGTTATATTAAATTGTAAGGTCAGTTTATTTATTCATAAGTATTTTTACCCTTGCAATATATTTGTCAATAACCATCCCCTCAGTGCTCTCCGGATACTCATTTTCTATTCTTTCATAGAGTTTAAGAGCATCGGAATATTTCTGCGATAATTCATAGAGTTCTGCTGCTTTCATGAGGAATAAAGGAGTGTTAAAAGCATTATCAGCATAGTCGGCCGCTTCAAGATATTGCGAGATGCCTTTATCGGTGTTCCCCAGCTCTACATAGGCATCACCGATAGCTCCTATTGCAAGAGAAGCAATCAGTTTATCCTTTTTTGTGTACTTGTTTAGATAGTCAATTGCTTCCTGGAAATTTCCCATATGAAGATAACATATACCGGCACTGTAAAGAGCCAGGTTACCTGTGTTGGTGTGTTTGTAATTCTTTGCTATGTCAAGGAATCCCAGGTAGTTACCATCACCGTTTAGTGCAAGATTAAGAGAATCCATCTCCAGGTATCTCTCTGCCTGGTATATCTGCGACTGGGCTTCATCATTTCTTTTATTAAGATAAAGCTTTCCAAGCCATACAAGACCAACTACCACAACTATAACTCCTAATGTAATTAAAAGCGACTTGTAATTCTCTTCCAGAAATTGTTCTGTTTTGGTCAGTGTTTCCTCAACACTCGAGATAGTCTGTGGATTTGCATCCTTTTTCTTTTTAGCCATACCGGTCAGTACTGTTTAACTTCAAAATTTTACCACCGCAAAAGTAATTTTTTTCAGGTAATTAAAAAACATTTGATATAATGATTGTGTTTTCAAAGGAAAAATATTTGTAATAACCCGTATTAACAGTGTTTTATAAGTAATTATACGGTTTGAAGGTACTGTAAATATGAGATGTTTGTATTTAATATGCTAAGTTATTGAAAAAATTGACATACTGTTAGTTATAGAATAAATGCCTTACAACCCTGTTTTGGGTGAAAAGGCAAATTCATCACGACATAAATTACAATTCCTTTGGAACTTTCTTAACTTTGAGGGCCGGCCAATAAAAAATTTTATCTCTGTTTATATTAATATCTGCAGGTATGTATCTTAAAAAGCTTGGACTGACAAATTTTAAAAACTACGAGCTTAACGATATGGAGTTCAGCTCAAGGATAAACTGTATTACGGGTAATAACGGAGTGGGCAAGACCAATATCCTTGATGCTATACATTATCTTTCACTCACAAAGAGTTTTTTTAACAGTATCGACAGTGTTAACATTAAGCACGGAGAGGATTATTTTATAACCCAGGGTACTTTTGTCAGGGATGGCGCTGATGATAATATTTATTGTGCCTTTCAGAAGCAGAAGCAAAAGTTGCTGAAAAGAAACGGTAAGGAATACCAGAAGTTATCTGATCATGTGGGGAGATACCCGGTTGTAATGATTTCCCCGGCCGATAGTGCATTGATAACAGAGGGCAGTGAAGACAGGCGTAAGTTCATGAATAAGATTATCAGCCAGTACAACAGTGAGTACCTTGATGCGGTTCTTAAATACGGAAAAGCACTGCAGCAGCGTAACAGGCAGCTTAAAGAATTTCGTGCATCCGGAAGATTTGATGCAGATATCCTGGCAATATGGGACGCTCAGCTTGTAAAATATGGCCATTATGTACATAGCGAAAGGCAGTTGCTTGTTAATGAACTGATACCTGTTTTTCAGGAGTATTATTCACTGATATCATCCGGCAGGGAGAAGGTAAAACTCACTTATCGTTCTCACCTCTCAGAGGGTGATTTCGGGTCAGCACTTGTAAACTCCCTTGAAAAAGACAGATACCTGGAATATACAACAGTAGGTGTTCATAAAGATGATCTTGTCCTTGAGATGGATGGCTATCCTGTTAAATCAATCGGATCGCAGGGACAGCAAAAGTCGTATCTCGTTGCTCTTAAACTGGCAAAATTTGATTACATAAAGAGTAAAGCAGGTTTTACTCCGATTCTGCTTCTCGACGACATCTTTGATAAATTTGATGGCGAACGTGTGGAACAGATAATCCGGCTGGTCGGCAATCACCGTTTTGGACAGATATTTATCACTGATACACATCAGGACCGCGTAAGGAATATTCTTGTTTCCCTTAATACTGAATACAGGCTTTTCAGAATATCAGGTGCGGGTGTTGAGGATATAACTTCAAATAATGAATCTGAAACAACGGCAGGAAATGAGACGAAGTAAGACCATATCGCTTGCAGAAGCCATGAAGGATTATATCAATGAGATGAACTTCAGTGAAAAACTTAATGAAGCGGGTGTGCTTAACTCGTGGGAAGAAGTTGTGGGTAAAGCCATCAGCCTGAGGACAAAAAAAGTATATATCAGGGATCATGTGTTATATGTGCATCTCAGTTCATCTGTGGTGAGAAATGAGTTACTTATGCTACGTCAGGAGTTGCGAAACAAGCTTAACGAAAAGGCCGGATCGGAAGTAATAAAGGATATAGTACTGCGCTGACCCTCAGGTATTGCAATAAAAATACCTTTTTAATAAAAATAACAGCCTGATGGCGGTAAATCATGATATCGTGTAATTGTTCCCTGTAATTTCAATTCTCTTGTTTAAGTTCTTATGTGTTTTAAAGGAATAATCCCTGCCTTCAGCTGTCAGCAGGGCATTATGGTTATCAATCTGCAACTTTAACAGAGATGATGGGTTAATATGATGAAGAAAATCAGCCATGAGGAATGCTTTTTCAATACCGTCGCCTCTCCTGAAATTCCATACCTCGTCAGGTAAGGCAAGTCTCTGCCCGTCATAAATTGATTCATCTGAAAAACTGTTTAAAAGCTTAAATAAGTCGTCAGCATTCTGTCCGGTTAGATCATTGAAACAAACAGGGTTCCTTT